>UQPL01000013.1:0-18056 GCA_900542895.1 uncultured Collinsella sp.
GAGCGACGAGGCTTGCCCACAGTGGCGTGCCCGGTGTAGCACATTCGATTGTTAATGATTTGGTAGTCGGGTATCGAGTTGGGCGCCACTTTTAAGCTGGTCTACTAATTGCGACCGGTATGGCGTGCCAGCCGATGCCCGCTTTTTTATTTGATATAAGGAGTCGTAGGGACGATGAATACCGACCTGATTGATATCAAGATTCGCGCCGTCGAGGGCGGCGTTACGGCAGCGGCCGGCTTTAAGGCTGCGGGCATCCATGCGGGATTCCGGAAGAATCCCGAGCGCTTGGACTATGCACTTGTCGTGCCCGATAAGCCCTGTCCCGGCGCTGGCGTGTTTACGACCAACCGCTTTTGCGCGGCGCCCGTGCAGGTGAGTCGTGCCAACCTGGGCGGTGCGGACAAGGGCTATGGCATCGTCGCCGGTGTTTCAATCAACTCCGGCAACGCGAACGCCGCCACGGGCGAGACCGGCCTAGCCTGCGCGCGCGAGACATGCAACATCGCGTCGCAGGTCATCGGCTGTGAACCCCAGCAGATCCTAGTTGCATCCACAGGCGTGATCGGACAGATTCTGCCGATCGACACGTTTGAGACGGCCGTTCCGTCCGCCTACGAGGCGCTCTCTGCCCATGGCGGTGCCGATGCGGCCCGTGCCATCATGACGACCGATACACACTCCAAGGAGTATGCCGTTCGCTACCGCAGTGAGGCTGCGGGCCATGCGGGAAACGCTTATACGGTGGGCGGCATGTGCAAGGGCTCGGGCATGATCATGCCCAATATGGCTACCATGATCGCGGTCATTACTACCGATGCCCCCGTCGAGCCGGAGGCGCTCCACACCCTACTGCTCTCGACCGTTAAGCAGACCTTTAATAAGGTGACAGTCGATTCCGATACCTCGACCAACGACACCTGTATCATGCTTGCTTCTGGCGCTGCTGCCGCGGATGCCGAGGCCATCGTCGAGGGCACTGACGCCTTTGACGAGCTGGCCTTTGCCGTGCACGAGGTGTGCGAGAGCCTGGCGCGCAACATTGCGGCCGATGGAGAGGGTGCGTCAAAGCTCGTGACGGTTAACGTTACCGGCGCCGCCAACGACGAGGAAGCCGATATCGCCGCCCGTGCCGTCGCCAACTCGCCGCTCGTCAAGACCTGCATCGCTGGCCACGACTGCAACTGGGGCCGCGTTGCCATGGCGCTTGGCAAGTGCGGCGTGAAGTTTAATCAGGAAGACGTTTCCATCGACATGATGGGCATGCCCGTCTGCCGCGACGGTCTGACTGTTCCCTTTGACGAGGACGAGGCTCTACGACGTTTCGAGGCGCCCGAGATCGTGATCTCGGCCGACCTGGGCGCAGGCGACGCGGCAACGACTGTGTGGACCTGCGACCTCACGCATGAGTACATCTCCATCAACGGCGATTACCGTTCCTAGATTCCAGGCACGCTGCGCATCTTGCCGCGATTGCGGACAGCGGAGCACGGCGCGATAACGATACGAAAGACGAGGCAGATTATGAAATTCGCACGCGATTGTCGTTCGAGCGAATCCAACGAAGCAACCGCGCAGCTGCTGTTCGAAGCGCTGCCGTGGATTAAGAACCTGACCGGCAAGACGGTTGTTATCAAATATGGCGGAGCCGCCATGGTTGATGAGCAGCTGCGCCGCGACGTGATGAGCGACATCGTTTTGCTCAAGATCATCGGTATGCGCCCCGTCATCGTGCACGGCGGCGGCAAGGCTATCAACGAGGCACTGAGCCATTACGATATTCCCGTCGAGTTTAAGAACGGCCAGCGCGTGACCACGCCGGCGACTATGGATATCGTGCGCGAGGTGCTGGGCGGCAAGGTTAACCAGGAGCTGGTTGCTGCCATCAACCACCACGGCAACCTGGCCGTGGGCGTGTCGGGCAGCGATGCCGGCACGCTCATCGCCGAGTCGCTCGACCCCGAGCTCGGTCGCGTGGGCAAAGTGACGCACGTCAACACCGACTATATCGAGCGCTTACTCGATAGCGAGTACATCCCCGTCATCGCTACCGTCGCGGCGGGGGAGGACGGCGGTTTCTTCAACATCAACGCCGACACCGCCGCCGGTGCCGTTGCCGCGGCGCTCCATGCGCATAAGGCGATCTTTTTGACCGATGTCGATGGCCTGTACAAGGACTTTAGCGACAAGGACTCGCTTATCTCCAACCTAACGCTCGACGAGGTTAACGAAATGCTCTACGGCGGCGAGGTCGATAAGGGCATGATTCCCAAGCTGCGTGCGGCTGTCGACGCGCTTACCGCTGGCGTGTTCCGAGCCCACATCATCAATGGCACGACGCCGCATTCGCTGCTCCTGGAGCTGCTGACCGATGCCGGCGTCGGCACCGTGATCCATTCCACCGAGACGGCTTACGAGTTCGATACGCATCCGCATCCGCTTTCGACGTTTGCTGCGCGTCTGACCGAGAACCTTGACGAGGTCGAGAAGCTTCAGACGGTCTAGCTGACCCGCAGCCGCCCCATTCCTGCACCCATAGGTCTGCGCCGTCCGGCGCTCAACGAAAGGCATCCCATGTCACTTGCAGCTCAGCAATCGCTTGAATCCCATTACGTTATGCATACCTTTGGCCGCTCTCCGGTCGAGTTTGTCGAGGGTCACGGCATGAAGCTCACCGGCGACGATGGCCGTGAGTACCTCGACTTTCTTGCCGGCATCGGCGTGTGCAGCCTAGGTCATGGCGACCCGGCTGTGCTCTCGGCGCTCGAGGCACAGACCAAAAAGCTCATGCATGTCTCCAATTACTTCTACATCGAGCAGCGCGGACAGGTCGCGGCGCTGCTGTCCAAGCTTGCTAACGACGACGTAGATGGTGCGCGCGTGCTTGCCGATGCCATTGTCGCCGGCGATGAGACCACGGCAGCTGCGCTTGGTGCCCCGGCTGCGGATGAGCAGGTTTGGGAGACCTTCTTTGCCAACTCTGGCGCCGAGGCCAACGAGGGCTCGATGAAGCTCGCGCGCCTGTACGCCAAGCGTGCCGGTAATGGCGGCAACACCATCGTGTGCATGCGCGGCGGGTTCCACGGCCGTACGCTCGAGACCATTGCCGCCACCATGCAGGATTGGCTGCAGGACAGCTTCCGCCCGCTGCCGGGTGGCTTTGTGGCCTGCACGCCCAACGATGTCGATGAACTGCGTGCGATCTTTAAGCAGCTGGGCAGTGAAATTTGCGCCGTGATGCTCGAGCCGATCCAGGGTGAGAGTGGCGTGCACCCCATGACCGAGGAGTTTATGGCGGCAGCGCGCGACCTGGCACACGAAGTGGGCGCCGTGCTTATCGCCGACGAGGTCCAGTGCGGTCTGTTCCGCTCCGGTAAGCCGTTTGCGTTCCAGACTTATGGCGTGGAGCCCGACATCATGAGTCTTGCCAAGGGCATCGCCGACGGCGTTCCCATGGGCGCCGTGGTGGCAAAGAAGGAGATCGCCGACGTGTTTAAGCCTGGCGACCACGGTTCGACCTTTGGCGGTAGCTGCTTGGCCGTCGCGGCGTGCGCTGCGACGCTCTCCGCGCTTGTGCGCGGCGACTACGCTGAGCATGCCGCCAAGGTGGGCGCCTATATGGAGCAGACGCTAGCCAAGCTTCCGCACGTGGTTGAGGTCCGTGGCCGCGGCCTGATGCTCGGCTGCGACCTGGATGACGCTGCGGGCGATGCACATGACATTGTTGCCCGAGCGCTGGAGGCCGGTGCCGTGATTAACGCGACCGGAGCTCATACGCTGCGTTTCCTGCCGCCGCTCGTGTGCGAGGAGGCCGATGTGGATAGCCTGATCGAGATTCTGGCGGGTGTCTTGGGCTAGTTCGGCGCAATAATTCAATTTGGACCGGGTTCCGGACTGCGGACGTGCCATATGCGGCATGATTCAGCGGTCTGGAACCCTTTTTGCCTTAGATTTGCTAAGGCTGGGAGACCTACTGGTCAAAAAACATCAAATATGAGTACTGTTACCGATTTGGTAGCAGCAATTTTGGACTAATCAGACCAAATAGCAAGTCGAAATGGCGATGAATGCACGATTCTGGTCCAACTGTTAGTCCTTATAATGGACATATGTTACGAAACTTAAGCAAATACTATCTATTTATATGTTGTAACCAAGGTAGCAGTACTCATTTTTGCCATTTTTTGGCCACGGCCTTTGTGACAGACGTGCTGGCGGGTTCGAATCCCTCTGCGATGGGCACAAAAAGGAAAGGCCCCCATCGCTGGGAGCCTTTTCAATCAAGTGGTGGGCGATGAGGGATGTCCGCGTGCGGCTGGCGCCGCCCGCTTCCGCTTCGTCGCTTCGCTCCTCGCGTGCTGCGCTGGAAAACGCTTCGCGTTTCCTCAGCTCCGCACCCTTGCGGGTTCGAATCCCTCTGCACTGGGCACAAAAAAGAAAGGCCCCCATCGCTGGGAGCCTTTTCGATCAAGTGGTGGGCGATGAGGGATTCGAACCCCCAGCCTTGTGCGTGTAAAGCACCTGCGCTAACCGTTGCGCCAATCGCCCGTGCGGAGAGAGTATAGCAAAACAATCGCCTCATTCACCTCATATCCATTAAAGGTAACTGGCGCGTGTCACAGCGGAGCTGATTCAGTTGAGATTGCCTGAACATTCCGTCCCTCTTTACGCCCTCGGGTATACTCAAAAGCTACTGATTCGATTTGATGCCCAGCAACAGCAGAGGGGATAGTATATGTGCGGTTTTGTCGGTTTTGTCGGTGGGACGGATAACCAATCCGAGGTGCTCACCAAGATGATGGACCGCATCGTCCATCGCGGTCCCGACATGGGCGGTCAGTTTATCGACGGCCGCGTTGCCCTGGGCTTCCGCCGCCTGTCGATCCTCGACCTGACCGAGGCCGGCGCTCAGCCCATGGCCAATGAGGACGGCAGCGTCGTCATTGTCTTCAACGGCGAGATCTACAACTTCCAAGAACTCCGTTCCGAGCTCGAGGCCAAGGGCTACAAGTTCCACTGCGGCGCCGACACCGAGAGCCTCCTACACGGCTACGAGGAGTGGGGCGAGGCCGTCCTCGATCGCCTGCGCGGTATGTACGCCTTCGTCATCTGGGACAAAAAGAAGAACAAGCTTTTTGGCGCCCGCGACATCTTTGGCATCAAGCCGCTCTATTACTATCCCATGGCCGATGCGGGCGACGGCGCTCCGGGCGTGCTCTTTGGTTCCGAGATCAAGAGCTTCCTGGATTACCCGCACTTCCACAAGGCGGTCAACAAAAAGGCCCTGCGTCCGTACATGACGCTGCAGTATTCGGCAACCGAGGAGACCTTCTTCGAGGGTGTCTACAAGCTGCCGCCGGCGCACTACTTTACCGTCGATATCCCGACCGGCAAGATGAACATCGAGCGCTACTGGGATTGCGATTACTCTGCCGTCGAGAAGCCGTTCGAGGAGTACGTCGATGAGCTGGACGAGGTCGTGCACGAGAGCGTCGAGGCCCATCGCATCGCCGACGTCAAGGTCGCGTCGTTCCTCTCCGGTGGCGTCGACTCCAGCTACATCGCCGCTTGCCTCATGCCCGACAAGACCTTCTCGGTGGGCTTTGACTACAAGAACTTTAACGAGACCAACTACGCCAAGGAGCTTTCCGATAAGCTCGGCGTCGAAAACGTTCGCAAGATGATTACCGCCGACGAGTTCTTCGGTGCGCTCGAGGACATCCAGTATCACATGGACGAGCCGCAGTCCAACCTGTCTTCCGTGCCGCTGTGGTTCTTGGCCGAGATGGCCCGCAAGGACGTCACCGTCGTGCTTTCGGGCGAAGGCGCCGACGAGCTCTTTGGCGGCTACGCCTACTACGAGGACACGGTCCCGGTGCGCAAGTACAAAAAGATGGTGCCGCTGCCCATCCGTCGCGCGCTCGGTAACATGGCGCTGCATATGCCGTACTTCAAGGGACATAACTTCCTGGTCAAGGGTGCCGAGATCCCCGAAAAGTCGTTCCTGGGACAGGCTCTGGTATGGCCGGAGCGCGAGGTCGACGGCGTGCTCAAGCCCGAGTACAACACCGGCGATGGCGCCTTCGAGCTTGCCGCTCCCATCTATGCGCGCGTGAAGGGTCAGCCCGAGCTGGTCAAGAAGCAGTACCTGGACATGAACATGTGGCTCCCGGGCGACATTCTGCTCAAGGCCGACAAGATGTGCATGGCACACTCGCTGGAGCTGCGCGTGCCCTTCCTGGACCGCAAAGTCATGGAGTTCGCCGAGCACATTCCCGATCGCTACCGCATCAACGAGAACGGCAACAAACAGGTACTCCGCCACGCTGCCAACAAGTCGCTGCCCGATGAGTGGGCCACCCGTCCCAAGGTGGGCTTCCCGGTGCCGATTGTCTACTGGCTGCGCGAGCAAAAGTGGTACGACTATGTCAAGGAGTACTTCACCGCGCCGTGGGCAAGCGAGTTCTTCAATACCGACGAGCTCATGCACCTGCTCGATCTGCACTTTGCGGGCAAGGGCGATTTCCAGCGCAAGATCTATACGCCGCTCGTGTTCCTAGTGTGGTACAAGCGCTTCTTTATCGACGAGGGCCAGCCTTCTGTTCAGGCTGCCTAGCCTCGGCTTACGAACGCCTGCGCGTAACGGCTCCTCCGGGAGCCGTTTTTGCGTGGGTGCGTTTCAGTTACTATAAAACCGTCCCTGCCAAATGGCTGAGAAAGGTGAAAGATGCACCATTCGGATTCCGCGACCGTGACCACGGTCGATACGCTTGCCAAGCTTCTCGACGTGTGCGGCGAGCTGCGCGCATCAGAGCAGGTTGACGAGCGTGCCGTGACCGGCTGCTCGTTTGATTCGCGCGTGGTCTCGGCAGGTGACGTATTCTTTTGCAAAGGTGCTGCCTTTAAGCCCGCGTTTTTGAGCATGGCGCTCGATGCGGGCGCCGTCGCATTTGTGTGCGAGGAGTCGCTGGTCGAGTCTCTGGAGCCGCTGGCGCAGGAGAGCGGTGCTGCGATGCTGGTTGTTGATAGTGTTCGCACGGCCATGGCCCTGTTGCCGCCGGAGGTCTACGACCGTCCTGACCACGACGTCAAGATCGTGGGCATCACCGGCACCAAGGGAAAGACCACGGCCGCTTTTATGCTCCAGTCCATCATCAAGGCGGCGGGCGAGTCCTGCGGCATGATCGGCTCGGTGAGTACCGACGATGGTATCGAGTGCTACGAGAGCACCAACACCACGCCCGAGGCCCCCGAGGTTTGGCGCCATATCGCCAACTGCCGCACGTCCGGTCGCCAGTCCATGGTCATGGAGGTCTCGAGCCAGGCGCTCAAGTACCAACGCGTCGAGAATCTGCCGTTTGACGTGGCGTGCTTCCTCAACATCGGCCGCGACCACATCTCGCCGATTGAACACCCCACGTTTGAGGATTATTTTGAGAGCAAACTCAGGATCTTTGACCAGGCAAAAACCGCCGTGGTGAATCTGGGCACCGAAGAGGTCGACCGTGTGCTGGAGGCAGCGTCGACGGCCGAGCGCTTGGTGACCGTTGGCGTCGAGCATCCCGAGGCAAGCCTGTGGGCGAGCGACGTACGCATGGTCGGCTTTAGCATCGAGTTCAACTTGCATGGCCTGTGTGCCGACGAGTCCGAGGCGGGGGAGAAGGTCCTGCTGGGTATCGCGGGAGACTTTAACGTGGAAAACGCGCTGGTCGCTATCGCCGCTGCGCGCGAGATCGGCATCGGTATCGATGCCATCAAGAAGGGCCTCTCCAAACTGCGTGTGCCGGGCCGTATGGAGGTCGTGGAGTCGAAGGACGGCCGCGTGATTTGTGTCGTCGACTACGCGCACAACCAGCTTTCGTTCCGTTCGCTTTTCTCGTCGGTCAAGCGCGCGTTTCCCGCCAGCCCCGTCATTGCGCTGTTTGGCGCCGCCGGCGGCAAGGCTCAGGAGCGCCGCGAGCAATTACCACGCGAGGCCGCACCGTATTCCGACCTGATGATCTTTACGAACGAGGATCCAGCTCACGAGGACCCGATGAAGGTCTGTCGCGAGCTTGCCGAGCATGTTCCCGACGATACGCCGAACAAGATTGTCCTCGACCGCGAAGCCGCTGTGCATGCGGCGTTCAAGGCGGCGCGCGAGGAGTACGTCAACCCCGATGCTCCCACCATTGTCTTGCTGCTGGCAAAGGGTGACGAGGAGCTCATGCACGTGGGCGACGAGTTCGTGCCCATCGAGAGCGACCTTTCGCTGGCCAATCGCCTGATCGATGTTACCCAGTTTGACTTATGAACCATGATGGCGGCGGCGCCCTGAGTGCGCTGTCGCCATAAGCGTGTTCCCTCAATCAAAACATGCCGTCCAAGTCCAAACCCTTCTACGTAAACGGAGTAACCATGTCCCACAATACCCTGCCGACCGTTGCCGAGCTTTCGGGCGAGATGCGCGAGCGCTTGGCCAAGGTCAAGTACGTCTTTACCGACCTGGATGCCACGATGCTTGCACCCGGCTCGTGCGTGCTGCGCGACAACGACGGCAACCCCTCGACCAAACTCGTCGAGGCCGTCGTGGCGCTCGCTCGCGCTGGTATTCAGGTGGTTCCCACCTCGGGCCGCAACCGTACCATGATCCACGAGGACGCGCGCGTGCTCGGCCTCAACTCCTACATCGGTGAGATGGGCGGCCTGGTCATGTACGACCTCAAAGCCAACGATTGGGAGTATCTGACCGGCGACATGCCTTACGACCCCGCCTGCGGCCTCACGCCGCACCAGGTGATCGAACAGACCGGCGTGTGCGAGAAGATCCTCGCCCGCTGGCCGCACAAGATCGAGTATCACAACGACATGTCGACCGGCTACAAATACCGTGAGGTCACCGTCGGCATGCGCGGCGATGTGCCCGACGATGAGGTCCAGGCCATCCTGGACGAGGCCGGCTGCGGTCTGATCTGGGCTTGCAACGGCCATCTGACTCACCTGTCCAAGCCGACGACGCTCGAACTCGATCGCGTCGAGGACGGTCGCGCATTCAACATCAACCCCGCGGGCCTCAACAAAGGCGTCGCCATTGCGCGCTTCTGCGAGCACCTGGGGATCGAGCGCGAGGAGACGTTGGCGCTCGGCGACTCCGAGTCCGACTTCTACATGGCCGATCACGTGGGCACGTTCTGCCTGGTCGAGAATGGCCTGACGAGCGCCGGCGCGCCCGAGTTCCTGGCTGCTTGCGAGAACGCTTTCGTTACGCGCGGCAAAATTGTCGATGGTTGGGCGGCGACGGCAGAGCTGCTGGTCGCGGCGCGTTCGTAGCGCGGCGTCGCCGCACTTGGACATGTCTTTTCGAGAGAGACTGGTGAGGTAATGTCCGATATCGAGAATTCGGCAGGTGACACGCGCCCGATTGGCGTGTTCGATTCTGGTTTGGGCGGTCTGACGGTTGCGCGCGCGATTGCGACGGCGCTGCCGCACGAGTCCGTCTACTACTTTGGCGACACAAAGCGCTGTCCCTACGGCACGCGTACCGAGGATGAGGTGCGCTCGTTTGCGTTGCAGGCGGGTCGTTGGCTTTCGAAGCACGACGTCAAGATTATGGTCATCGCCTGCAACACGGCGACCGCTGCGGCCTTGCGTTTGGCCCAGCAGGTGCTCGACGTTCCCGTGATCGGCGTGATCGCGCCGGGTGCCCGTGCAGCAATCAACAGCACGCGTACGCGTCGCGTGGGCGTGCTCGCTACCAACCTCACCATTCGCTCGGGCGCCTACACGCGCGCCATTCAGGATCTAGATGCCGGCGTCGATGTATACGGCTGTCCTGCCTCGAGCTTTGTCGAGGTTGTCGAACACGAGCTCGCCTCGGGTGCACATCTGCAGGAACAGTGGCTTGAGAACGAGGACATCTTCGATACGCCTGCCGTGCGTGCGCTGGTGGGTGCCACGGTTGAGCCGCTGCGCGACCACGGTATCGACACCGTGGTGCTCGGCTGTACGCATTTCCCGCTGTTGGTGGGACCTATCCGCCATGCGCTGGGGCCTGGGGTGCGCGTCGTGAGTTCCGCCGAGGAGACCACGCGCGAGCTGACCGATATCCTCACGCGCCGCGAGCAGCTGGCGGGCGACGCCGCCGAGCCGCAGCATCGTTTTGCCACGACGGCCGATAACATTGCCGAGTTTGCGGTGGCGGGTAGCTTTATCTTTGGTCAGCCGCTCAAGAGCATCGAACATATCGATATCGATGAGCTGAAATAGATGTAAGGCAGCCGTCAAGGCCTTCGCCACATCTTTTGCCGAAAGGATATTTCTATGGAGTACATGCAGGTCAACCGCGCTAACGGTCGCGCCGCCAACGAGTTGCGCCCCGTTAAGCTCACCCGTGGTGTCATGAAGCACGCCCACGGCTCGTGTTTGGCCGAGTTCGGTGACACGCGCGTGCTGTGCGCCGCCACTATCGAGGAGGGCGTGCCGGGCTGGCGAAAGGGAGCTAAGGCCGGCTGGGTGACCGCGGAATACGCCATGCTGCCGGCGTCGACCGGCAAGCGCTGCAAGCGCGAGCACGCCAACCGCAAGGGTCGCTCCATGGAGATCGAGCGCCTCATTGGCCGCAGCCTGCGTACCGTCGTCAACATGAAGGCGCTCGGCGAGTACACCGTCACCGTCGACTGCGATGTAATTCAGGCCGATGGCGGCACGCGTACAGCGAGCATCACCGGCGCCTGGGTGGCGCTGCACGACGCCCTCGCCATGTGGGTCGAGGCGGGCAAGATCGAGCGCATCCCGCTTACCGGCCAGGTGGCTGCCATCTCCATGGGCGTTGTCGACGGCAATACGCTGCTTGACCTCGATTATTCCGAGGACAGCCACGCCGAGGTCGACATGAACCTCGTCGCCACCGATACCGGTGAGATGATCGAGCTTCAGGGTACCGGCGAGCAGGCGCCCTTCGACCGCAAACGCCTCAACGCCCTGCTCGACCTGGGCGACAAAGGCATCGCCGAGCTCATCGAGCTCCAGCGCCAAGCCCTCGCCTAACCTGCCAAAAAGGGACAGGTTTATTTTGGCAGGTTTTATCTGCTGAAATGCTGCGTTGAAAGGTCCGATCGCCTGAGAGGGGAGAGGTCAAGTGCCCAAACGCCCCTCACGCGGCATTGATATAGAGACAAGGAGGCCAGTCATGGCACTTGAAAAGATTGACATCGACACCCTCGACCCGGCGGCGACCATCGTCGTGGCAACCGGAAACGCTCATAAGCTCACCGAGATCGAGGCCATTTTGGGCAAGGTTATGCCCGAGGTTCGCTTTGTGGCGCTCGGCCAGCTGGGCGATTTTGAGGACCCCGAGGAAAACGGCACGACGTTTTTGGAGAACGCCATCATCAAGGCACAGGCTGCGGTCGAGGAGACGGGCCTTATGGCCATTGCCGACGATTCTGGCTTGGTCGTTGATGCCCTGGACGGCGAGCCTGGCGTGTATAGCGCGCGCTATGCGGGCGTGCACGGCGACGATGCCGCCAACAACGCCAAGCTTCTCGTTAACCTGGAAGGCGTGGCGGACGAGGATCGCACCGCGCGCTTTATGAGCGTCGTCGCGCTCATCGATACGGACGGTCTGGTTACCTATGGCGAGGGCGCCTGCGAGGGCGTTATTGCGCACGAGGGCCGCGGCGACCATGGTTTTGGCTATGACCCGCTGTTCCTGCCGGTCGACACGCCGGGCAAGACCATGGCCGAGCTGACGGCTGACGAGAAGAACGCCATCAGCCATCGTTTCCACGCGCTCGAGCATCTGTCCGCCAAGCTGACGGGCGAGGAGTAGGCCATGCGTGCGGTGGTGCAGCGCGTGCTCAACGCCGGCGTGACGGTCGACGGCGAGTGCGTGGGCCGCATTGGACGCGGCTACCTGGTGCTGCTGGGTGTGGGCCATGGCGATACGCGTGCCGAGGCCGACAAGCTGTGGGGCAAGCTCCGGGGCTTGCGCATTAACGAGGACGAGAACGGCAAGACCAACTTGGCGCTTGCCGATGTCGACGGCGAGGTGCTCGTGGTGTCGCAGTTCACGCTGTTCGCCGACTGCCGCCACGGTCGCCGCCCATCGTTTACGGATGCCGGCGCCCCCGATGTCGCCAACGAGCTCTACGAGTACTTCCTGACGCTTGTGCACGAGGACGTTGAGCATGTGGCGCACGGTATCTTTGGCGCCGACATGAAGGTCGACCTGGTCAACGACGGCCCATTCACCATCGTCTTGGACACCGACAACCTTTAGGTTACGCGGTTTTACCAAACCGCGTAACAACTGGTCATGCGAGATTGTCGTCTGGTACGTATTCGAGACCGGGCTTATTTAGCTACTTGCGTATGGCCACAACAGGGTGCTATAGTATTAGAGTTTTGTCTATCTTAGGGGTATTATCCCCTTTTTGAATTGCACCTTCTGGAGGCCCTGTTCATGGAAGAGATGGAAGTCAATCACGTCGACGACATCCACGAGAAGCTGACCGATATGGTGGGCGATCGCGTCAAGGTTAAGGCCAACATGGGCCGTACCCGCGTCGTCGAGCGCATGGGCACCATCAAGAGCGTCCACCCGGCCGTCTTCATTGTCGAGGTTGACGAGCGTCGTGGCCGCAAGTCGCGTCAGTCCTACCAGTATATCGATGTGCTCACCGGTCAGGTCGAGCTGTTCGACCCCGAGAGCGGCGAGCACATCTTTACCCCGCTCGGCAATCAGCTCGAGGAGCATTAACGGTGACCGATTGGTCCCTGACTCTTTCCGCGCCGGCAAAGATTAACCTCTACCTGGGGGTTCATACCGAGCGCGATGACCGCGGCTACCACAGGGTCGATTCCCTGATGGCAGCCGTCGGTCTTTCCGATACCGTGACGGTCACGCCGGCGCAGGCGCTGACCGTCCAGACGGTTCCGGCATCAGATTTTCCCATGCAAAAGAATACGGCGTATCGGGCTGCGGTTGCTATGGCCGAGCATTATGGTCGCGAGGCAAACATCTGCGTGACGATTGAGAAGCGCATTCCATTGTGCGCCGGCTTGGGCGGCCCCTCGACGGATGCGGCCGCGGTCATTGTCGCCTTGGCGGAGCTCTGGGGCATTGATCGCACCGACCCAGCGCTCGACGATATTGCGCGGGGCATTGGTGCCGACGTCCCGTTCTTTTTGCACGCGAGTCCTGCGTTCTACGTAGGTGGGGGAGACGTGCTGGCAACTGAGTACCCCGCGCTGCCCGCGACGCCCGTCGTGCTGGTCAAGCCGCGCGAGGCGAGCGTTTCGACAATTGAAGCCTATCGACGTTTTGACGAGGCCCCGGTGCCTGCGGACAAGCCCGGCGCGATAGCTTCTGCCTTGCGTGCTGGTGATGCCGAGACGGCATATGCACTCATCCATAACAACCTTGGTGTCATTTCCGCACAGATGGAGTCGCAGATTCAAACGGTCCTCGACTGGCTGCGTAAACAGGACGGAACCGTTGCTGTAGATGTGTGCGGATCGGGTGCCTGCTCGTTTGCCATTTGCGACACCGCTGCCACGGCCGAAAGGCTTGCCGATGCTGCCCAGCAAAATGGCTGGTGGGCCTGCGCGACTGAGCTTATTCCCAACACGGTTCAAATCGACGCTTCAAAGAAATAAAAATTTCTCTAGCACGCGGCGAAAATCTTTGTTACTATAGTCGAGCTAACGGGTTGTGGCTCAGTTTGGTAGAGCACTGCGTTCGGGACGCAGGGGTCGCTGGTTCAAATCCAGTCAACCCGACCAGAGCATGAGGAGGGACCGCTTCTTGCGGTCCCTTTTTTTAGCTAGTGTTGTGATACCGCGATACCCGCGGTATACTCATTCGAGCTTGTCTCGCTGTATTGTGGAGGTCTACATGTTTGGACTGAGGGCTCCTGAGCTCATCATTATTCTCGTCGTTGTCCTGATTATCTTCGGGCCCAAGAACCTGCCGAAGCTCGGCAAGTCCCTCGGCTCTACCGTCAAGAATATCCGTGAGGGTATGGAGGGCGACGATAAGGCCGAGACCAAGCAGGCCGAGGAGGTCGTGGTCGAGCAGTCCGAGGAGGACAAGGAGATCGCTGAGCTCGAGGCCAAGCTCGCTGCTGCCAAGAAGAAGCAGGCAGAGGACAGCGACGCGGACGCAGAGTAGTCCCATCCCTTTGGGGTGAGCACCTGACCGGCTTGCCCGCAGGCTAGCCGGTCTTTTTCGATTTGTTGACAGTTGATTGTTTGATCAGAGTTGGGGAGATATCCGTATGGACGCAAGCCAGATCGTACTGACCGCTGAGGGCCGCCAGAAGCTCGTCGAGGAGCTCGCTTGGCGTGAGGGCGATTACGCCAAGGAGATCGTCGAGGACATCAAGGAAGCCCGCGCGTTCGGCGACCTTTCGGAGAACTCCGAGTACGACGCCGCTAAGGACAAGCAGGCCCAGAACGCCGCTCGTATTGCCGAGATCCAGGCCATCCTCGCCAACGCTCAGGTCGCTGCCACCACGGGCGACCTGACCGTCTCCATCGGTTCCACCGTTTCGCTGATTGATCCCAACGGCGAGGTCATGGAAGTCACGCTCGTCGGTACCACCGAGACCAACTCGCTCGAGCACAAGATTTCCAACGAGTCTCCGGTCGGTCACGCCATCATTGGTCACGGCGAGGGCGACTCCGTTGAGGTCGTTACGCCTTCCGGCAAGACTCGCGTCTACACCATCGCTAAGATCGCACGCTAGACCACGGTCCCGCGTAAAGGTATGTTTTCGCTCCCTGGGACCGAATCCTGGGGAGCGTTTTAGTTTGAGGAGCTAACTTATGGCAGAGAACCAGAACGCCGCCGATCAGGCATCGACGCTCAACGACGAGCGCGCCACCCGCCTGGCCAAGCGCGCCGCCCTGTTCGAGGCGGGCCAGAACCCCTATCCCGAGCACTCTGAGCTTGAGGACTACGTCGCCGATATCGAGGCTAAGTACGCCGAGCTTGCCGATGGCGAGGACACCGAGGACGTCGTGAAGATCGCCGGCCGCGTGGTCGCCAAGCGCGGTCAGGGCAAGATCATGTTCATCGTCGTGCGCGATGCGACTGCCGAGATTCAGCTGTTCTGCCGCATCAACGACATGGACGAGGCCGCCTGGAATACGCTCAAGGCCCTCGACCTGGGCGACATCCTGGGCGTGACCGGCGTGGTCGTGCGCACCCAGCGCGGCCAGCTTTCCGTTGCCCCTAAGAGCGCGACCCTGCTTTCCAAGGCCGTTCGTCCGCTGCCCGAGAAGTTCCACGGTCTTTCCGACAAGGAGACCCGCTATCGCCAGCGCTATGTCGATCTGATCGCCAACGACGACGTTCGCGAGACCTTCCGTAAGCGTTCGCAGATTCTCTCTACCTTCCGTCGCTTTATGGAGTCCGACGGTTACATGGAGGTCGAGACCCCCATCCTGCAGACCATCCAGGGCGGCGCTACCGCCAAGCCGTTCATTACCCACTTCAACGCGCTCGATCAGGAGTGCTACCTGCGTATTGCCACCGAGCTCCATCTCAAGCGCTGCATCGTCGGTGGTTTTGAGCGCGTGTTCGAGATCGGCCGCATCTTCCGTAACGAGGGCATGGACCTTACCCACAACCCCGAGTTCACCACGATGGAGGCCTACCGTGCCTTCTCAGACCTCGAGGGCATGAAGGCGCTCGCCCAGGGTGTCATTAAGGCGGCTAACAAGGCCATCGGCAACCCCGAGGTCATCGAGTACCAGGGCCAGACCATCGACCTTTCTGGTGAGTGGGCCAGCCGTCCCATGACCGACATCGTCTCCGACGTGCTCGGCAAGCAGGTCACCATTGACACGCCGGTCGAGGAGCTTGCTGCCGCCGCGCGCGAGAAGGGCCTGGAGATCAAGCCCGAGTGGACTGCTGGCAAGATCATCGCCGAGATTTATGATGAGCTGGGCGAGGACACCATCGTCAACCCCACGTTCGTGTGTGATTACCCCATCGAGGTCAGCCCGCTTGCCAAACGTTTTGAGGACGATCCGCGTCTGACCCACCGCTTTGAGCTGGTTATTGCCGGCCACGAGTACGCCAACGCATTTTCCGAGCTCAACGACCCGGTCGACCAGGCTGAGCGCTTTGCTGCCCAGATGGCCGAGAAGGCCGGCGGCGACGATGAGGCTATGGAGTATGACGAGGACTACGTGCGCGCCCTCGAGTACGGTATGCCTCCCGCGGGCGGCATTGGCATTGGTATCGACCGCGTGGTCATGCTGCTTACTAACCAGGCTTCTATCCGCGACGTCCTGCTGTTCCCGCACATGAAGCCCGAGAAGGGTTTCCAGTCCGGTGCCGCTGCCGCCAAGGCTGCAGAGGCCGGCAACGCCGCGAGCCCATTCGTTAAGTCGCTTAAGCCCACGCTCGATTACTCCAAGATCGCCGTTGAGCCGCTGTTTGAGGAGTTCGTCGACTTTGATACCTTCTCCAAGAGCGATTTCCGCGCTGTGAAGGTCAAGGCATGCGAGGCCGTCAAGAAGTCCAAGAAGCTGCTGAACTTTACGCTCGACGACGGTACCGGTACCGACCGCACCATCCTCTCCGGTATTCACGCTTATTACGAGCCCGAGGACCTGGTCGGCAAGACCTTGCTCGCCATCACCAACCTGCCTCCGCGCAAGATGATGGGCATCCCCAGCTGCGGCATGCTCATCAGTGCCATCCACGAGGAGGATGGTGAGGAGCGCCTCAACCTGATCCAGCTCGACGCCTCCATCCCCGCCGGCGCAAAGATGTACTAACTTGTTACGCGGTTCTACGAACCGCGTAACGGCTCGACGCTGCGCGGGCCGCATTTGGACAATCTGACGTTCAACTTCAAGGGCGCGACCAAAAGGTCAGCGCCCTTTCGTTTCACGTCACCTTGTCACAAATGCGACCCGCTCGCTGACTTATGCTCAACCTGCGGCGCCATTTTTCTTGAAGGCACCTTGCTCGCTCTGGCGGGCTTTCGCTGTCCGTCCTCTATCTGCGGTGTTGCCCTAGTTGGCACTTAGGGACGTTCCTTTTCTGCCGGCACTTGGGGACAGTCCTAGTCGTTGGGGATCTACCGACGCATTGGGGGTTTGCGCCTTCCATGCATGACAGCCGTCTCTTTTATGTTTCCTTTAGCCGTTGCTGCCTAGGATGGGGGTTAGTCGGTAGGAAGGGAGCGTCTATATGGACGACGCGAGCGAGCGTTCAATCGAAGAGGACATGCTCGATCAGTTCAATTACTTTGATGATGAGGACGAGGAGCTGATCGACCGTCGCGAGCCAGCGCCGCTTGATTCCTTTGATCTGGTCGATGAAGAGCCCGACGAGGACGAGGGCGAATTAACGGAGCCCTCACAGCCTTCGCGCCTTAACTCGCTGCTTTCGAGAGCCCCCATGCACCACGGCGTTCGTGCCGGCGCGCTCCATATGAAAACTGACTGGCACCAGATCGTGACGGCAGGCGATGAGCTTGCCGTCGATGCGCCGCTCACCGATAAATCATCCATCATCTGCCGCACCGGCATGCTTATGCTGGCAAGCGGAACGGGTGCCTGGCGCGTGCGCGATACCATGAATCGTGTTGCCGCCGTACTCGGTGTCACCATCCACGTTGACTTAAGTCTTCTGTCGTTTGAGTGCACCTGCATCGAAGATGGTCACTGCTTTAATGAGGTCGTCAGCTTGCCCACAACGGGCGTCAATACCCATCGCATTTGGATGATGGAGAGTTTCCTCAAGGAAATCGAGACCTATGGTCGTCGCTTCACGGTGCACGAGTATCACGAGATGCTCAAGACCGTTGAGAGTTCAAAACCTGATTACGCGCCTTGGCAACAGGGCCTTGCGGCGGCCTGCGCCTGTGGCGCCTTCGTTTTTTTGCTCGGCGGCGGCCCTATCGAGATGGCCTGCGCGTTCGTGGGCGCGGGTGTCGGCAACTTTGCCCGCTCCCATATTCTCAAGCAAGGCCTTGGTCAGTTCAGCGCGCTGACGACCGGCGTTGCGCTCGCTTGCGTTTCGTATCTGCTGGCATTGCTCGGCCTTGGCCAGG
>UQPL01000014.1:0-17670 GCA_900542895.1 uncultured Collinsella sp.
GTGGGCTCGGAGATGTGTATAAGAGACAGCCGCACGTCTCCGGCTGGTTCCATCTAGCCGCCACCCTCAACAACGTCGTCGACATTGCTGCGGAGAATCTGCGTCACCTGCAGGCCGGCGAGACCCTGCGCTGCTGGATCGAGCATTAGATTGTTCCGGCGTTTTACCAAACGCCGGAACCCCTCGACGCTGCGAGCCCGCCGTTTGGCCAATCTGCCGTTCAATTTCAAAGGCGCGACCAGAAGGTCAGCGCCTTTTCATTTCACGGCACCTTGGCTCAAACGGCGGGCTCTCACTGACTTTTATTCGACCTGCGGCGTTTTAGAGCCCTATCGGCTTGCAATGCCACTGGCATTTGCCCAGACAGAACCTGCCAAGATTGTTATCTCATTTTGGTCGATTTTAGAGCTCCACGCTTTCGGCGCCGTTGATGGTTAGGTTGCGCTCGTAGAAGGCGGTGAGGGCACGGATGGCGTACATCACGTCGCGCACGCCGCCGGTCTCGTAGCTCGAGTGCATGGCAAGCTGCGGCAGGCCCACGTCCACGGCATGCATGCTCGCCTGCATATTGGACAGATTGCCGAGCGTGGATCCGCCGGCCATATCGCTCTTGTTGGCGAAGGCCTGCGTGGGCACGTCGGCGTCATCGCAAATAGCTTGGAACACCGCGCGGCTAAAGGCATCGGTACAATAGTGCTGGTTGGCGGCTTCCTTGATGACGATGCCGCCGTTGAGCACAACCTGGTTGCGCGCATCGCACTTCTCGGCGTGGTTGGGGTGCACGGCATGCGCGTTGTCGCAGCTCACGAGCATCGATGCGGCAAGGGCGCGATGATACGACTCGTCGTCAAAGCCCAGCGATCCGTTAATGCGGCGCAATGCATCGGCCAAGAACGTTGACATGGCGCCCTGTTTGGTCTCGGAACCAACCTCCTCGTTATCAAAACAGCAGAAGACCGAGACGTCGCGCGCGTTCTCGGCGCCCAAAAATGCCTGTAGCGAGGTGTAGGCGCAGGCCAGGTCGTCAAGCTTGGGTGTCGAGATAAACTCGTCGGCCCAGCCCCAAATACGCGCATCCTGACGATTGACCAGGAACAGATCGCGGCCCAAAATTTGCTCGGGCTCAACGTCCAGCTCGTCGGCGATCAGGGCGTCAAAGTCGCCCTGTTTAAGGTCACCAGCGCTGATGAGCGGGCACAGGTCAACGGCGCGATTGGGAGCAAAGCTCTCGTTAACGCCGCGGTTCATGTGGATGGCAAGGCTCGGAATAATGGCAACCTCGCGCTCAGTGGCAAGCAGGCGGCTCTCAATACGGTCGCCCTCGCGCACCAGCACGCGGCCCGCGAGTGCCAGCGGGCGATCGAACCAGGTGTAGTCGATCATGCCGCCGTAGGCCTCGGTGTTCAGGCGCAGTGTCTCGCCCGCGCCATCGAGCTCGGGCACAGCCTTGACCTTAAACGTCGGCGAATCGCTGTGCGACGCCGTGAGCTGAAAATGATAGTCACCGGCAACGCCGTCCTCGCCCCACGTCGCGGCCAGGTCCTCGCCCACCTTAAAGGCAACAACGCTCGAGGTGTTGCGCTGCGTGTAATAACGCCCGCCCGGCTCGATGTCCCACGCCGCGTTCTCGGGCAGGTAGGTAAAGCCCGCCTCGTCGAGCTCGGCCATAATAGTCGCCGCCGTATGGAACATGCTGGGGCACGCCTCGATAAAGTCGATAAGGTCGTTGGCGGCCTCGATATCGTCGGCCGTCACATGCGCGCGCTCGGGCGTTTCCTGATCCGTCATGCTCTCCCCTTTCGCTGGGTTGATGGTCCCCTCCAGCATACCCCGCCACGCCAGTGCCGCACTCTTCATTCCGTGCTTAATTCCGCGCCACTCACCAAGTTGAGCCATCATGCCCGTGCACCTTTTGCGACAATTACGCTAACAGGACGAGAGGAACCGTCATGAAGCCACGTAACATTGCCATCGCCTGCGGTGGCGCGGGAGTCGCCGTCGGCTTTGCCGCTGCCGCCGGCATCGTTTACCGCAAGCAAATCAAGTCCGCCGCGTCGCTCAGACGCTTGACCGGCTACGCGGATGGCTATGACCTGTACGCAATCGACATCGCCTACGACTACGATCTTGATCGCATCATCGCCGCTGGCGTGCGCGACGACCAGGCCTACATCGATGCCGTGGTGGCGCAGGTGCTGCCCGGTGTGCCGGTACATGTCCAGGCGCCCCAGTTTGCCTGCAGCGCTTTTGTCGCCGTAGATGCCGAAGGCCGCGTGCGCACCGGTCGCAATTACGACTTTAAAGACGACACCTCGGCGCTGCTGGTGCGCAATCACCCACGCGGCGGCTATGCCTCCATCGGCTTTGCCGCCCTCAATAACCTGGGCGCCAACACTCCGCTTGACTCCGTCACCGGACGCGCCGCGGCGTTGATGGGCCCGTTTGCCCAGCTCGACGGTGTTAACGAATGCGGCGTATCCATTGCCGTACTCACCCTGGATTCCCAGCCCTGTGACCAGGACACGCAACGGCCCGTCATCAACACTTCGCTCGCCATCCGTCTGGTGCTCGACCGCGCGGCTACCACGCAAGAGGCAGTCGACCTGTTTTCCGCCTACGACATGCACGCCATGGCAGGACGCGATTACCACTTCTTTATCAACGACGCCGCCGGTGACGCGCGCGTAGTAGAGTGGGACCCGCGCGATCCGGACCGCGCTTTCAAAGCGACTCCTGTACGCCAGGTTACGAACTTCTACGCCTGCTATGGCGACGAAGTGCTGCCCAACCAAAAGAATGGCGAGCTGGGCCATGGTAAAGAGCGCGCCGTTGCAATCGCCGATGTCCTTGATACCCATGTCGGTGCCCAGGACGAAACGATTGTCTGGGAAGCCCTGCGTGCCGCAGCGCAAGAGCCCAATCCGGAAGACATCACCAGCAATACGCAATGGTCGGTCGTCTTTGACAATACCGAACCCGCCGCCGCCATTACGCTGCGCCGCCACTGGGGCGACGTCGACGCCTTCGCACTGTAAGGACCCAGGCCCGTCGACCTTACGCTCGCCTGACGTTGCTTACATTTCTATACGCTTGAGCTAACACGTTTTACCCCCGTATCAACAGTGTGCGGGGGTAAACTTATGCGCATGTTATAACTTGCCCGGAAGGATTCATCATGCTCAGGATCGGTCTTCTTACCAGTGGCGGCGACTGTCAGGCGCTCAACGCCACCATGCGCGGCATCGTCAAAACGCTTATGACCAATAGCGAAGAACCTATCGAGATCTATGGTTTTGAGGACGGCTACCAGGGCCTTATCTACAGCAGGTTCCGCGTCATGTCGCCCGCCGATTTTAGCGGCATCCTCACCCGCGGCGGCACCATCCTGGGCACGAGCCGCACGCCGTTCAAGCGTCTGGATATTCCCGAGGCCGATGGCATCGAGAAGGTACCCGCAATGGTCCACACCTATCATAAGCTGCAGCTCGACTGCCTGTTTATGCTGGGCGGTAACGGCTCCACCAAGACCGCCAACCGCCTGCGCGAAGAGGGCCTCAACGTTATCGCCCTGCCCAAGACCATCGATAACGACACCTGGGGCACCGAGCTGACGTTTGGCTTTACAAGCGCCATCGACGTCGCCACCAAGTGCATCGACGACATCCACACCACTGCGTCGAGCCACGGCCGCGTGTTTGTCATCGAGATCATGGGCCACAAGGTTGGCTGGATCCCGCTGTACGCCGGCGTCGCAGGCGGTGCGGACGTCATCCTGATCCCCGAGATCCCCTACGACATGGATAACGTCATCAAGACCATCGAGCATCGCATGGAGACCGGCAGCCGCTTTACGATTGTAGCCGTCGCCGAGGGCGCTATCTCCAAGGAGGACGCGGCGCTGTCCAAGAAGGAGTACAAGAAGAAGCTCGCCGAGCGTACGAGCCCCTCGATTGTCTACGACATCGCCAAGGAGATCGAAGCCAAGACTGGTCGCGAGACCCGCGTCGCCATCCCCGGCCACACGCAACGCGGCGGCCAACCCGACGCTCAGGACCGCATCTTTGCGACCCAGTGCGGCGTCGAGGCGGCACTTGGCTGCCTACGCGGCGAGTTTGGCTACATGATCGCCCTGCGCGACGGCAAGATGTGCCACATGCCGCTCGAGGAGGTCGCCGGCAAGCTCAAGTATGTCGATCCCCAGAGCGACCTGGTGCGCGAGGCCAAGGCGTTGGGCATCAGCTTCGGCGACGAATAGCCTCAGCCGAAATTCATCCCATCGGGCCCTCCGACCCCGCCCGACGTATTTCGATTTGGCTCCTCCCTTGACTCCGTCAAAGGTCGCCAATCGAAATCGTCGGGCGGGGTCGGAGGGCCCTGCGTTTACATACTCGCCGAGGTTATTCGTCTTCTTGCTGCGGGTGCCTGGCCTGAAATTCAGTTGCGGTGAAATAGTTCCTGCTTAGCCCGCAAATGGCTGAATCTAGGAACTATTCCACCGCAACTTACGTATGATCGGAGCGGCTACAGCACAAGCATCGGCGTTCGTTTGATGGTCCGCCACGAAATGGGGCCATCTACTACGTTTAACTCGATGGGGCCAACCATGACCGCCTTTTCGAAAATCGACAGGCCTTCTACCTGCGGTTTTGTTTTTTGTTTTCCCGGCATGGTTGAGGGTATCCAATTAAACATAGTAGATAGGCCCATTTTGTGGCATACGACCCATTCAAGCCCTATCTCGAAGGCTAAAGAGGGCCTCTCATCCACGCCTGAGAGCGAAAAGCAAATAGAATAAAAGGCAAATGAAAAGCCCGTTTGACGAGCGGAGGACATATGCGCGACGTAGCCGAAAGCGACTGGAAGCTGTTTAAGAAAACGCTTCCTCAATGGCAAGAACGTTATATGGAAAAGCTCATCGGCCAGTACGTTGAGATACTGAATGGCGACAGCGAAGCGTCCAGTAGATTTTGGGCACTAGAAGAGAGCCTCAATAGAGACAAGCTGTCCTCAGGCGTAATTGCAAACGACATTCGCCGCAGCACAATGCACCGCGAGATAGCCAATTTGCTTATCGACAGCGTGATCACCCTTGACGACCTTGACGGTTTTACCGAGGACATTAAGAGCTATGCGCAACACTGGATTGGCCAGTAAGAGCACCGAACGACAAACATCCCCAGCAAAACGGGGCAAACGCCGGGCCACCTATAGGCTGCCCGGCGTTTGCCCAGATAAAACCTGCCAAAATAAACCTGTCCCTTTTTGGCAGGCTACTCGGCGCTCTTGAGGGCGCCGACCATGTCAATCCTATTGAGGGTGCGATTGGTAGTGAGGTTGACGATAAACGTAAAGACAAAGGAAAGCACTACGGCGAGCACATAACTCAGCGGCTGGACCTCAACGTCAAAGTAGAGCGACGGCATCTGCAGAATGTACGTAAAGCTCTCGGCCAGCAGGCTACCCAGCGGCACGCCCAGCGCGGCGCCAATTGCCGTGAGGATTAACGTCTCCTTGTTGACGTAGTGGTGCACCTCGCCACGGCGGAAGCCCAGCACCTTAATGGTCGCCAGCTCGCGCTCGCGCTCGGAGATATTCGTGTTGGACAGTGTAAACACAACCACAAACGACAGGCACGCCGCCATAAAGGTCACGAGCGCCACGACCGAATTGATAATCGTAAAGTTCGCATCAGCGTTCGCCTGATGCTCGGCCGTACTCGAAATCGTAAGCCAGCCGTCACTCTTAATCTTCTTGCTAAACGCAATCTGGTCGGCCGACGAGCCCTTCAGCAACGCAAGGACACCGTTAAGGCGCGCGCTTCGACCGAACGCGCGCTCATAGGTGCCCTGCGTCATATAGAGTGTGTTGCCAAGATAGTTGAGCGAAATGTCGCTGACTTTGACCTTGGCAGCATTGAGCGACGAATCCTGGACGTGCGCCGTATCACCCGGCTGAATCCCCAGCGCCAGCTGTGAACTCTTGCTCAGATACACATCTCCGTCACGCAAAGACAGCGACTCTTTGGACTCGTCCTCAAGGCGCACGTAGTCGTCCAGATCGTTCACGCGGTCATCGGGCACCACGATTAACAGCACTGTCTCGCTTTTGCCGCCAAATGTAAAGGTGACGTTATCGGTCGTAATCGGCAGCGTCGAAGTCACGGTCACACCGGAATCCTTGACCGCGCTTCGCTCGTCGAGCGCCGCGCACGTCTGCGTAAAGTCGTCGGGATTGGCGACCGCCAGCAAGTCGTAGCGCGTGATATGCCCGTACTGTTTGGGCGAAAGCGCTATCGACGTATCGCGGATGCCCAGAGCGCAGATCACGAGCGCCGTGCAGCCGGCGATACCAAAGATGGTCATAAGGGCACGCTTTTTGTAGCGGAACAGGTTACGCGCCGCCACCTTGTTCAAAAAGCCCATACGGTGCCAGATAAAGCCGATGCGCTCAAGCAAAATGCGCGAGCCGGCACGCGGGGCCTTGGGACGCATGAGCGAGGCTGGGGTCTCGGCCATCTCGTGGCGGCAGGCGATAATCGTGGCGCCCACCACGCCCACGGCAAACAGCGCCACCGAGACGATTGAGGACACGATGTCGTACGAAAGCAGCATCTGGGGCAGTGAGTACATGTCGTCGAACACCGTGAACAGGAACAGTGGTAGGCCCACAAATCCGACAATGTTGCCAAGCACGCCGCCGATCAGACAAGCCCACAGTGAATAGTTCACGTATTTGGACAGGATACGCCCGCGTGAATAGCCGAGCGCCTTGTACAGACCAATGAGCGTGCGCTCCTCCTCGACCATGCGCGTGGCGGTGGTAAGGCTAATGAGCACGGCGACGACAAAGAAGATGAATGGGAAAACCGTGGCGATGGCTTCGATCGAAGAGCTGTCGCTCTCCACGCTCGAGTAGCTTGTGATGCTATCGCGGTCCTGGATGTACCAAGTGCATTCGCCCAGATCGGAAAGCTCGGTACGGGCATCGGCAAATTGCTGGTCGGCGGCTGCGCGGCGCTGGTTCAAATCGGCCTGTGCCTGAACGCGCTCCTCGCTGCCCTCGGCCATGCGATTGATGTTGTCCTGCTCAACCCCAAAGAGCATATTCGCCTGGCGCTCGGCCGCATCCAAGCTTGCCGGTGTGTCGACCGTCAGTTCCTGAACACGCGCCTTCTCGCGCTCGTCGCGGATCTCCTCGATATTACTCTTGACCTCGTTGATCTTTGTCGTGTAGGCATCGGAATAGGAGTTGAGGCTCTTGGCTCCCTCGACGATCACGTGGACGGCGGAGTAGGAGGAAGATGTCGCGGCATCCTCGCTCACATAGAACCTATAGTCCGCAGCCGAAGCAGCGCGAAAGTCGTTGACGGTCGAGTCGGAGCTCACATCAGTGGGGTCGAGGACCTCGGCCGTAATGGTGTAATCGCCCGCGGCAAACTGGTCCTTAGCGCTTTGGTTCGACGAGCTCGCGTCATTGGCGGCAAAGCTCACGGTATCGCCGAGCTTTTTGCCCGAAGCCTTCAGGAACTTCGATGTCACCGCAACCTCATCGGCGCTCTCGGGCAAATCGCCGTTCACGAGCACCGGCTGATCGATGTTCTCCTTGGAGAGACTTTGCACGACCACGCGCTCGCGCGTTGTGCCCACGGCGGTGTAGGCGGTCTCGGTGTAGATGCCCTCGGCCGTCTCGACGCCGTCGACCTCTTGGATAGCCGAAAGATCGTCGCGCGTAAAGCCATAGGTCGACTGCACGTTAATGTCATAGACACTCTGCTGGTCAAAGTAGGCGTCAACCGAATCGCGCAGATCCTCGCAGCCCGCCTTAAGGCCGCACATCACGCTCACGCCAAGCGCGGTGATGACCACGATTGACAAGAAGCGCTTAAGACTGCCTCGTATTGTGCGGTAAATGCCGCGGCGAAAAATCGTCGGGACCATATCGTTTGAGCTTTGAGCAGTGCGGTAGGTCGCGAACTCCCAGTCGCGGTCTGCGTGCTCCGTATCGTGGTTTTGGCTGTTTTGGCGATCTTGGTCCATGGGCGCTACCACTCGATCGTCTCGATAGGCACGGGATTTTGCTGGACCGTCTCGCTCTCCACGCGGCCGCTCTTAAAGCGGATCAGGCGATCGGCCATGGGCGCCAGCGCGGAGTTATGGGTGATGATGATGACCGTGATGCCCTGCTTGCGACAGGTGTCCTGTAGCAGCTGCAAGATCTGCTTGCCGGTTTTGTAGTCGAGTGCGCCCGTGGGCTCGTCGCACAGGAGCAGCTTGGGGTTCTTGGCCAGCGCGCGGGCGATGGACACACGCTGCTGCTCGCCGCCCGAAAGCTGCGCCGGAAAGTTAGCAAGACGGTCGCCCAGGCCAACCTGACGAAGCGTTTGCTCGGCATCGAGCGAATCGGGGCAAATCTGCGCCGCAAGCTCGACATTTTCGAGCGCCGTCAGGTTGGGGACCAGATTGTAGAACTGGAAGACAAAGCCGACGTCGGCACGGCGGTATTCCACGAGCTGTGCCTCGTTGGCGGAGCTCACGTCGCGCCCGTCCACCGTCACAGTGCCGGAGGTTACCGTATCCATGCCACCCAGGATGTTGAGCGCCGTAGTCTTGCCGGCACCCGAGGCGCCCAGGATAATGGCGAGCTCGCCGCGCTCAACGGTAAAGCTCGCGCCGTCGAGCGCGTGAATGCGGGCATCGCCCTCGCCGTACGCCTTGATGACGTCTTTGAATTCGATATAAGCCATCGATTAATTCCCATCTGGTCGGATAACTCTTTAGTATTACCCATTTCACGCCGACCAAAAAGGGACAGGTTCATTTTGGCAGGTTTTATATGGGGAAACGGGGAGCGCAGGCAAGCGCCGGGAAGGCAGAGAAATCATCGACGGGGTCAGGCCGACCGCCAAACACAACGCACGCATCTCTATCTGTCAGCAAAATCATTCGAACAGCTGTTCGTTTCTATGATATGATTCCGTTATCTAAGCAGGCCAATACGCAGAAAGGCGGCCAACATGGCGTTCGACTTTAAGAAGGAATGCAAGGAGCTCTACAAACCTGCAAGCAAGCCGAGCATCGTAACTGTCCCGCCTATGAGCTACGTTGCCGTTCGCGGAAAGGGCGACCCAAATACCGAAGGTGGCGAGTATCAAAACGCCCTGCCGCTGCTTTACGGCATCGCCTATACCGTCAAGATGTCGAAGAAAGGCTCAAGGAGTATCAAGGGCTATTTCGACTTTGTGGTACCGCCGCTCGAGGGTTTCTGGTGGCAAGACTCCCCGAGCGGCGACATCGATTATGTACGCAAGGACGATTTCAACTTTATCTCGTGCATTCGCCTGCCCGATTTCGTCACCCGAGATGACTTTGACTGGGCAGTCGCGGAAGCCACGACCAAAAAGAAACTGGACTTTTCTGCCGTCGAGCTGCTTAAAGTTGACGAGGGCCTCTGCGTTCAATGCATGCACACCGGGCCCTACGACAACGAACCGGCGACCGTAGGCGCTATGAATGAATACACGACCGAGCAGGGCTATGTCCCCGACTTCTCAGACACCCGTTTCCATCACGAAATCTATCTCTCCGATCCACGCAAATGTGCACCGGAGAAACTTAAGACTGTGGTTCGTCATCCTATCAAGCGCGCTGAATAGCGTGGAGCGTCATCTCACGCGCTAGGTTTTAAGCCAGCCAACCAGCCGCCTCCTAGGCCGTCCGGTAATTATCTTGACGCGGCCCGTCGCATCTTATAAGTTTGTTTTGCTAAAGCTGGAAAGCCTCTCAACGATGCGCAACTCCAGCTCTTTTTCTATCAAGAGAGCAAGTGTCGGAAAACAAAATGTCGGAAAGCAACGCATCGAGCAAAATCAAACACCTGCTCAACACCTATAGCGGTCTCGTGCTCATGGGTGCCGTCGGGATCCCCGTCGGCGTTATCGTTGGCGCCATCTGTGCTCTCTTTGGACGCGTGCTTCTGGCGATTGGCACCTTCCGCGACGAACACATCGCACTGCTCCTTCCCTTCCTCGCCCTCATGGGCTTGGCCATCGTGTTTGCCTACCGCACTTGGGGCAAGGGCACCGACCGCGGCATGAGTCTGGTATTTGACGTAGGCCACGGACGCGAAGACGCCATCTCCCCGCGTCTCGTGCCGCTCGTTATGCTGAGCACGTGGGGAACGCACCTCTTTGGCGGCAGCGCGGGACGCGAGGGCGTGGCCGTGCAGATCGGTGCAACCGTCTCACACTGGATCGGCCGGCGTCTACCTTTCCGAGACCCCGGCAACACGTTTTTGCTTATCGGCATGGCTGCCGGCTTTGCTGGACTCTTTCGAACGCCACTTGCAGCCACGGTCTTTGCTATCGAAGTGCTGGTCGCAGGACGCATGGAATACCGCGCGCTGTTTCCCGCGCTTACGGCCTCACTCGCAGCAAGTATGACCTCCGGCGCCCTGGGGCTCGAGAAGTTCGAGGTCGCCGTTACCGCCTCGTATGCGCTCGACCTCCCCGGTCTTGGACGGCTTGCGGTGTTGGGCGTCGCGTTTGGCATGGTAGGCGGCGCCTTTGCCTGGTGCCTTGCCCACGCCAAGACCCTTGCGGCGCGGTTGTTCCCCAACCCTTATATGCGCATTGCCGTTATGGGCATCGCGCTATCAGCGATTCTGTTCGTACTGTGGCAGGGGCGATACTGTGGCCTTGGCACAAACCTGATATCGGCAGCGCTGGGCGACAACGGCAAGATTGTCATCATGCCTTGGGACTGGGCGCTCAAATTCGCACTCACCATCGCCACGCTTGCCGCAGGATATCAGGGTGGCGAGGTGACGCCGTTGTTCTCCATCGGAGCGAGCCTTGGCGTCGTGCTCGCCGGAATCCTCGGCATGCCCGTCGAACTCTGCGCCGCGCTGGGATACGCCGCCGTCTTTGGCAGCGCCACCAACACACTGCTCGCACCCATCCTTATTGGCTGCGAAGTCTTCGGCTTTGGCAACTTGCCGATGTTCTTTATTGTCTGCGTCGTGGCTTACCTGTTCAACATGGATAAGTCCATCTACGCCCTGCAGGAGCGGGCGTAGAAAGATGTCCAAGCAGGTGGTCTCAACCGGAAACGGCGCCCCACTCTGAGGCTGTATTCCGGGACACGGTTTCCGCTTGGGACGCCATTCGGAAAGCGCATCCTGCTTTAAAACGGAATTCCGGGACGTAGTTTCCGTCTGAGCCTCCATTCGGAAAGCGTGTCCCGTTCTTTCACGGCGTCCTAGTTATGCAAAGTGTTCGAGCGTTATTCCTCGTACGCGCCCTCAAGCCGCAGCAGCCACTCCTTGCGATCGAGCCCGCCGGCATATCCGTTGAGCGAACCATCGGCCGCCACCACGCGATGGCACGGCACGATAATCGAAACAGGGTTGCGAGCGACCGCAGCCCCCACCGCACGGGGGGACACAACGGGCGCCTCGTTTCCCGGTACACGATGGCGGGCGGCGACACGAGCCGCAATTTCGCCATAAGTGGCGACCTCGCCACGCGGGATAGAAAGCAGCTCAAACCAAACTTCACGCTGAAACGCCGTGCCAATCAAATGCAACGGCGGCGTAAACCGAGGTTCCTGCCCTGCAAAATAAGCATTCAGCCAAGCCCACGAACGCTCAAGCACCGAAGACGCCGCACCATTTGCAGGACTCACCGACGACATGCCGCCAGCACCAGAAACTGCATCGGCGCCTTCAACATGTTCGGGATCTTCTTTGAGAAGCGTGGAGCCAAAATGCTCCTGCCCCTCAAACCAAAGCCCCGTCAGACCGCGGCCATCAGCGGCAAGCAAGATTTCGCCCAAAGGCGAAGCAAACGTCGTCGTGACCACCGGCGGCTCCTTTCAAAACTCCGCACCATAATACCGCGAATTGTGCAGACAACCCCAATCGACCCCAAAGTCACCCAAGGCAGCAGGCGCAAAGCGCCGAGGCCGCCGCTGGGACCAGAGCCCGCAACAGCCGCGCGCCCCCACATCAGCCCAGCGGCCTCAACCAATAACGGCCCCATCGTAGGCCGCCTGCAGCAGCGTCACCGCAGGCGGGGGCCGGGCTTAGTTTTCAGAACACTCCGCAGACCAGTGTGGCGCCTTGTCCGCGGCTCCGAAGGAGCAGGACAAGGCGCCACACATGGTCGAGGACGTTCTGAAAACTAAGCCCGGCCCCCGCCGGACAGGTCAACCTACTCGCAGAGCAGCTTGGCGATCTGGACGGCGTTGGTTGCCGCGCCCTTACGGATTTGGTCACCGCAGCACCAGAAGGTGATACCGCGCGCGGCCTCGGGGTTCGAGATGTCGCGACGCACGCGGCCGACCCAAATCAGGTCTTGGTCGGACGTATCCATCGGCATGGGGAAGCGGTCGTGCGCATCCTCGGCAGCCATATCGTCAACCAGCTTGACGCCGGGAGCGGCAGCCAGCGCAGCACGGGCCTCGTCAACCGTAATGTCACGCTCGAACTCGAGCGTGATGCTCTCGGAGTGCGAACGCAGCACGGGCACGCGCACGCAAGTGCAGTTCACGCGCAGCTCGGGCAGATGCATAATCTTGCGGCCCTCGTTTTGTAGCTTCATCTCCTCGGAGGTAAAGCCCTCCTCCTTGACGCCGCCAATCTGCGGAATCAGGTTGCTCGCCAGCTGAGCGGCAAACGCGCGCGGCTCGGGAATCTCCTCGCCACGGCCCAGGGCGGCCAGCTGAGCCTCGAGCTCGGCCATACCGGGAGCGCCAGCACCCGAAGCCGCCTGGTACGTCGAGACGATCATGCGCTTCACGCCGGCGAGCTGATGCAGCGGCCACGTGGGAACCAGGCCGATGATGGTCGCGCAGTTGGGATTGGCGATAAGGCCGTGATGCCATTTGATGTCGTCGGCATTGATCTCGGGCACGACCAGCGGCACCTCGGGATCCATGCGGAAGGCATGGCTGTTGTCGACCACGACGGCGCCGCGCTTAACGGCCTCGGGCAGCAGCTCCTTCGCGATGTCGTCGCCGGCGGCGCCAAGCACGATGTCACAGCCCTCAAAGGCCTCGGGACAAGCCTCTTCGATCACGATTTGCTCGCCGCGGAACTCAACGGTCTTGCCCGCGGAGCGTGCGCTTGCCAACAGCTTGAGCTTGCCGACCGGGAACTCCTGCTCGTTGAGGCACTCGAGCATCTGGGTGCCCACGGCTCCCGTCGCGCCCAAAATAGCAACCGTGTACTGTTTCATGCTTCCCCCTTTAAAGGTTGTGGCTTTTGCCCGCACGCCGAGCAGGCCGATTATTGTTGCCAGTTTATACAAGAACAGGGCGGGCATGAAATCCGCCCCGTCGAAACGAAACCGAAACGAAACGCCCCGCCGTAGATTTTTGAGACATGACCCAAAAATCTACCGAACAGTCGCTACTTTTTGAGCGCGGCCAGAGCGGGATCGACCGGCGCAGGAGCCTCCAGATCGGAGACCTTCACAATGCCGTTTTCGTCGGAGAAGGCACGGTAAATGGTCTGAATCGCCAGGTCGAAGTCCTTCTCCTCGACACCAATAATGATATTGATCTCGTCACAGCTCTGCGAAATCATGCGCACGCTCACGCCGGCCTGGCCGAGCATGCCAAACAGATGGCCCGAGATACCTGCGCGGCCGCGCAGGTTACGACCGACGGTAGCGATAAGCGCCAGACCCTCAACGACCTCGATCTCGAGCGGCTCGACCTCCTGCTGGATGTCGCCCACAAGCGAGTACAGCGAATCGTGCACATCCTGCTCCTGCACCACGGCGCCAAAGCGGTCGACGCCGGTGGGCATATGCTCGACGGAAACGTCATAGCGCTCGAAGACCGAAAGCGCACGGCGCATAAAGCCAACGCGGGGCTTGGTGCGGTCGCGGGCCACGTTGATGGCGACAAAACCGCGCTTGCCGGTCACGCCGGTAATGATGGGCTCTGCCTCGCCCTCGTCAGCCGTCTCGCTAATGATGGTGCCGGGGTCCTGTGGCGCATTGGTGTTCTTGATGACCAGCGGAATGCCGGCCTCGCGCACGGGGAACACGGCCTCCTCGTGCAGGACACTCGCACCCATGTACGAAAGCTCGCGCAGCTCCTCGTAGGTAACGCGGGCGATGGGCTGAGCCTCGGGAACAATACGCGGATCGGCAGAATAGAAGCCCGAGACGTCGGTCCAGTTCTCATACAGATCGGCGCCCAGGCACTTGGCCAGAATCGAGCCCGAGATATCGCCGCCGCCACGATCGAGCAGCTTGATCTGGCCCTCACGCGTCGCGCCGTAGAAACCGGGCATAACAAAGCCGCCCTGCTGACCGTACTCCTGCACCAACTCGGAGGTACGATTCATGCTGAGCGTACCGTCGTGATGGAACGCCACAACCGTCGCGGCGTCCAGGAACGGTAAGCCCAGGTACTCGGCCATCAGGCGGGCGGTAAAGTACTCGCCACGGCTCACAAGCTCCTCGGTGGAGTAGCCGCCCGAGCGGGCGCGCTCGGCAAAGGCCGCGAACTCCTCACGGATGGGATAGGTGAGCTCCAGCTCGTCAGCGATATCAAAATAGCGCTGGCCAATGTCCTCGAGCAGTTCCTCGCACGACACGTGGTACTTAACGTGCGCGTTAACCAGGTAGAGCAGGTCGGTCACCTTGGTGTCGCCCTTAAAGCGGCGACCGCAGGCAGAAACCACCACAAAACGGCGGGCAGGGTCGGCATCGACGATGGCCTTGATCTTCTTAAAGTGTTCGGCGTCGGCGACCGACGAGCCGCCAAACTTGGCAATCTTAATCATGGGCTGGAGGTTACCTTTCTAAAAAGCCTCTGCGAACCTATTTTGCGCGCTCTGATACCATGGTTTCACCGATTGGGACCAAGGCATCCGAGGAGCAGTGTTATATGGGAACTTATCATAGTACACGAGGACGCACTTTATCGTGCTCAAGTAAGGTGGCAATCCGCACCGGCATCGCTCCCGACGGGGGTTTGTTTGTCTCGGACGAGCTCGGCACCCAGCAGGTCGATATCAGCTCGCTTGCAGATAAATCGTACTTTGAAATCGCTCAAGATGTGTTGGGAATGTTACTGAATGATTACACGGCCGAAGAAATTTCGGCGTGTGTCGACGAGGCATATCGCGGCACGTTCGCGAGTAAAGAGGTTACGCCGCTCGTTAAACTCGACGCTGCGCCGGGCGCTGACGCCCCTCAGACCTATGTGATGGAGCTCTTTGGCGGCCCCACGAGTGCCTTTAAGGACGTCGCCCTGCAGATGCTCCCCCGCCTGATGGCCCGCACTTCCGCCAAGGACGGCGGCGCCGAGCGCATCATGATCGTCACCGCCACGTCGGGCGACACCGGCAAGGCCGCACTCGCCGGTTTTGCCGACGCTCCGGGCACGGGTATTACCGTCTTTTATCCCGAAGGCAAAGTCAGCCGCGTGCAGAATCTGCAGATGTCCACGCAGGAGGGCGACAACGTCGCCGTCTGCGGCATCCGCGGCAACTTTGACGATGCCCAGAGTGCCGTCAAGCGCATCTTTGCCGATAAGGAGCTTGCCGAGCGTCTTGAGGCCGCCGGCACGGTGCTTTCGAGCGCCAACTCCATCAACGTCGGCCGTCTGGTGCCGCAGGTCGTCTACTACTTTGCCGCCTATGCGCAGCTGCTGCGCGCCGGCGCCATCGAGGCCGGCGACGCTGTGGAGTTCTGCGTACCGACCGGCAACTTTGGCGATATCCTGGCCGGCTACTATGCCAAGCGCATGGGCCTGCCCGTCGCCAAACTCGTCGTGGCCAGCGACAAGAACAACGTGCTCGCCGACTTCCTGACCACCGGCGTCTACGACCGCAACCGTCCGTTCTTCACGACCATCTCGCCGTCGATGGACATCCTCATCAGCTCTAACCTGGAGCGCATGCTGTACTTCCTGTCCGATGGCGACTGTGAGCTCGTTGCCGGCCTTATGGAGCAGCTGGCACAGACTGGTCGCTACGAGGTGCCCGCCGAGCTGCTGGCCAAGATCCAGAGCGTCTTTGGCTGCGGTTGGGCCAGCGAAGACGAGGTCCGCGCTGCCATCAAGAGCTGCTGGGATGCGAACGGCTACGTAATCGACCCGCACACCGCTTGCGGCTATCACGTCTTTGAAAAGGTCGCTCCCGCCGAGGGCGCCAAGGCCCGTGTGCTGCTTTCGACCGCCAGCCCCTACAAGTTCCCGCGCGCCTGCTGCGACGCCCTGGGCCTCGACGTTCCCGAAGACGACTTTGAGGCTATGCGCGTACTCGAGCAGGCCACCAATACGGTCGCCCCGACCCAGCTCGCCGAACTCGAGTCCAAGCTCGTCCGCTTCGAAGACGTCTGCGACGTTGCCGACATGGCCAACTACGTAGAGCAGGCTGCAAAAAAGATGGCTACCAACTAAACCCCTTATAAGGCGCCGGCGAAAGCCGGCGCACCTTCTTTTATCAGATACCTACCGGGATGATGACGAACGTGCATAGCGTGCCTGGCTGTTTAGTTCGTCGCGAGTTCCGCACGCAAAGGAAAGCACTTAATGTGCTTTCCGTCTTGCGCAGGACTGCCCGAGCAGCGAACTAAACAGCCAGGCACGCCAGGAGGACTCACATGATCAAGATCACCGTCCCAGCAACAAGCGCCAACTTGGGCATTGGCTACGATACCCTCGGCATGGCCGTCAGCCTCTACTCGCACTTTACCTTTGAGCGCGCCGACAAGCTCACCATCACGGGCTGCCCCGAGGAGTTCCAAAACGAGAATAACCTGGTCTATGTAAGCTTTGTCGATGCTCTGGCCGCCTGGGGCGAGCCGGCTTTTCCCGTTGCCATCGACATTCAGACCGACGTGCCCGTCGCCCGCGGCCTGGGTTCCAGCTCCACCTGCGTCGTCGCCGGCATCATGGCTGCCGCCGCGTTGACGGGCCATACCGTCGACCGCGCCGAGCTCGTCCGCATCGCCACCGAGGTCGAGGGCCATCCCGATAACGTCGCCCCCGCTATCCTGGGCGGCGCCGTCTGCTCCTTTACGCCGACCGATTCGCTCCCCCAGTGTCTGCGCTACGAGGTAAGCGACAAGCTTCGTTTTATTACTGTGATTCCACCCTACGAGGTGCATACGAGCGAGGCGCGCAAGGTTGTGCCGCAGGAGATTCCACTCTCCACCGCCGTGTGGCAGATGGGCCGCATCGCCGGCATGACGCGCGGCTTGGAGACTGGTGACCTGGACCTGATTGCCGCCGCCAACGACGACCGCATCCAGGAGCCCTATCGCCGCCGCCTCATCCCCGACTACAACGCCGTGCGCGACACCTGCCTTAACGGCGGTGCCAAGACCATCTGGATCAGCGGTTCGGGCTCGACCCTCATGGCTGTGACCGACGATACCATCGTGGCAAAGTTCCTGCAGGTCAAGCTGCGTGAGCAGTTCCCCAAGTGCGACACGCACATTCTGACGTGCGACACGGAAGGCGCTCAAATCGAGTACCTGTAGACATCGCCGATCGGTCTGTCCGGGCCACCCAGGGGCATCCCCTTAAAAACGTCCTCGCACTTGAGGCCCGCTTATCCTGCTCCTTCGGAGCTACGGATAAGCGGGCCTCGTGCTGACGCTCCTATTTGGCAAGGTGTTTTTTAGAATCCATTTTGCGCTCGGCCTCG
>UQPL01000015.1:0-17162 GCA_900542895.1 uncultured Collinsella sp.
CCTAAGCCTTCGTCGGCAGCGTCAGATGTGTATAAGAGACAGGTCTTGGAGCATGAAGTACCGCAAGCTGCGCTTCTTCTTTGGTAAGGGCATTGTCGAGGAACTGCTCGCCCAGCTGCGCATCGAGAAGGTTCGCTTCCGTCCCGTCGAGGGCGAGGGCTACGCTTTCTTGCAGCCGGGTCGTGCGGCCGAGGTTCTGTCCGGCGGCACCGTGCTGGGCTGGGTCGGCGAGATTCACCCCAAGGCGCGCGAGGCGATGGGCATCGATGAGGTTGTCGTTGCCTTTGAGCTCGATCTGGACAAGCTGATCAAGGGTGCCCGCAACCAGGAGAACTACCGCGAGTTCTCGCAGTACCCGGCTGTTGAACACGACCTTGCTATCGTGGTCGACAACGCTGTGACCTGCGAGGATCTTGAGCGCCGTATTACCAGCGCCGGCGGCAAGCTGCTCGAGGGCGTGCGCCTGTTCGACGTCTACCGCGATCCCATCCGTATCGGTGCGGGCAAGAAGTCCATGGCCTTTGCGCTTACGTATCGCTCCGACGACCACACGCTCACCAGCGAAGAGGTCGAAAAAGCGCACCAGAAGATCGTCACCAAGGTGTGCAAGGGCGTAAACGGCGAGGTCCGCGGCTAGGTCCTGCGCTGGGGTATGGGTCAGCGGTGGCTGCTGCCGAGTCCTACGTGACTGCTATGCCCGGTATAAGGCACCGTTGAGCCTGCATATATGACACGCGCATTACATAACGGCGTGCTGCTTTGTCGGCAGTGCGCCGTTTTGCTATGATAGCCCGCGTCGTGTTACGAATCTGACATTACGTAACACTGGAAAGGTGATTCAAACGGCGTTGCAATTCCGTGCGCCGATAACCGGGAGGCGTGCATGCACATTCCAGATAATTATCTGTCCCCGCAGACCGATGCCGTCATGGCGGTGGCGATGGTGCCCGTTTGGGTCCACTGCATCAAGAAGGTGCGCGCCACGCTCGATCGCAAGCACATGGCTTTCCTGGGCATCTGCGCCGCGTTCTCCTTCTTGCTCATGATGTTCAACGTGCCGCTGCCCGGCGGCACCACTGGTCACGCCGTCGGCGGCGCGCTCATCGCGCTGTTGCTGGGCCCGGAGGCCGCGGCTATCGCTGTCTCGGTCGCGCTGGCGCTGCAGGCGCTGCTGTTTGGCGACGGCGGCATCCTGTCCTTTGGCGCCAACTGCTTTAACATGGCCTTCGTGCTGCCGTTTGCCGCTGCTATCGTGTTCCGTGCGCTCAACAGCCGTTTGCACGACAAAAGCTGGGGCACCTCGGTTTCGGCCGTCGTAAGCGGCTGGGTCGGCCTGTGCCTGGCGGCCCTGTGCGCGGCAATCGAGTTTGGTATTCAGCCGATGCTCTTCACCAACGCTTCGGGCGCTCCGCTGTACTGCCCCTTCCCGCTGTCCGTGGCTATTCCGGCCATGTTGATCCCACATATGCTGGTTGCCGGCGTGGTCGAGGGCGTAGCGACGGCCGCCATCTACGGTTTTATCAAGAAGACGGCGCCGAGCATTATCGTCGGCCCCGAGGCTTCCGACGGCCTGCTTGAGACCGAGGGCGCAACCGCCAAGAAGACCTCGCTGGTCCCCACGTTCATCCTGGTCGCCGTGCTTGTCGTGGCCACGCCGCTGGGCCTGCTGGCCACGGGTGACGCCTGGGGCGAGTGGGACGCTGAGGGCGCCGCGACCGCCGTTCAGGAGGCTGGTGACGACAGTCTGCAGGCTTCGGTCGGCCTCGACACCCCGACCTTTGCCGACGCTCTGCCCACGGGCGATTATCTGCAGGCCTATTCCGAGGAGCAGGGCCTTGGCTTTGCCGGCCAGGCTGCCATGTATATCCTGTCCGGCGTGATTGGCGTGGCGGTGCTTACCATCGCATTCCGTCTGATCTCGCTGACGGTTAAGGAAAGCGGTGCTCATGGCAATAGCCGAGCTGCCTAGCTGGCTTGCGGTCGAGCAGCGTTACGAGCCCGTGGGGGCTCGGCATCGTGTGATGCAAAAGAACGTCCTGCACCTGGCGAGCCTGCTTGAGCGGGTTCGCCTGGGTGGAGGCGCGCACGAGGGCGGGTCGATGGTCGACCGCGCCCTTTCTTGCGTTTCGGCTCCGGTGCGCCTGGTGGGGATATTCGTTTGCGTCCTGTGCGTGTGCCTGACACAAAGCCCGCTGTACCTCATGTTGATGGCGGCCATTGCGCTGGTGCTGGTCGCGGTGCGCCCCGCACGCGGGCTGCGTGCGACCATTGTACCGGCGCTCGGCGCCACGGGGCTTGCGGTGGTTCTGGCATTGCCTGCCCTGCTGCTGGGCGCGTCTGCCACGGGCGCCATGCTCAAGATCGCGCTCAAGACCTTCATTAATGTGTCGCTGGTGCTGGGCGTTTCGTGGACGCTTACCTGGAGCCGCATGTCGGCGGCGCTCAAGATGCTGCATCTACCCGACGAGGTCATCTTTACGTTTGATATGGCGCTCAAGCACATCGAGGTGCTGGGCCGAACGGCGCACGATCTGACCGAATCGGTCATGCTGCGCAGTGTGGGTCGCGCGCCTGAGGGGTTTTCGCGCACCGACTCGGTCGCGGGTATCATGGGCATGACCTTTATCAAGGCGATGGAATGCAGCCGCGCGATGGACGAGGCCATGCTCTGCCGCGGCTTTGCCGGCGCGTATCCGGCTCCCGCGCGGAGCGGCTTTGGCTGGCGCGATGGGGTCTATGCGGTCGGCGTGGCGTTGCTCGCCGTGTTGTGTGCGGTACTGTAGCGCGGGCGGTCTAGCCGTCGATGTGAGTAGGGAAGGGCGACGTTTTGACGATCGATATGAATAGTGCGGCGGGCACGAACGGTGCGGGCGGCGCCGAGGGCGCGCCGCTTATTGAGTTGCGCGACGTGGTGTTCTCCTATGCGGGGCATACGGTTGTCGATGGCGTGTCGCTGCAGGTCGATCGTGGTGAACTCGTTGCCCTGCTCGGTCCCAACGGCTGCGGTAAGACGACGATTATGCGTCTTATTAACGGCCTTGAACTCGCGGACGCAGGGGCATACCTGTTTGACGGGTGTATGGTCGATGCGGCATATCTCAAGGATTCCGCGACGGCCCAGCGGTTCCATCAGCGCGTGGGCTTTGTGTTCCAGAATGCCGACGCCCAGTTGTTCTGCGCTACGGTGGGTGAGGAAGTTGCTTTTGGTCCCGCGCAGATGGGGCTGCCGGCAGACGAGCTCGACCGTCGCGTGCACGATGCCATAGAACTGTTTCAAGTTGCCGACCTGGTCGATGCCTCGCCCTATCAGCTTTCGGGTGGGCAAAAGAAGCGTGTGGCGCTGGCGGCAGTCGTATCGATGAACCCCGATATCTTGGTTCTCGACGAACCTACTAATGGGCTCGACGAGGATTCATGCGACATCGTGGTCAACTTCTTGCTGGCCTACGTCGCGGCGGGTAAGACGGTCTTGATGAGCACACATCACCAGGATTTGGTGCGACGCCTGAGTGCCCGTGCAATCTATATCGATCGATATCACCATGTGGTCGAGGCGCCTTCGCCGTCGTATGGAACCGAAAGCGGCGCTACGGACTAGTTGCTGCGTAGAGCGTGCGTAGCCGCCCGCGCGGCTTTGCCGTGATGGTATAGTTATCCAGGTTTTTTATGGGGGTGGCTATGCCAAGCTGGAACATTCATATCGCTCAGACGGAGCGTTTGCTGGAGCGCACCGGTGCGCTTGCCAAGAGCGTGCGCGACCGCAATGCCTTTTTGTTTGGCTGCGTGGTTCCGGATATTTTCGTGGGCTATATGGTCCCTGGCATCGCCGATCCCATCCCGTACCGCATTACGCACTTTGCCAAGCCCGAGCCTATCCCTAAGCCGCGTGAGCACGAGTTCTGGGATACCTATGTGGCACCGTTGCTTAAAAGTTCGCCCACCGGTGCGCCAGCCGCGGCGACCTCGATTATCGAGGAGCGCGAGCGACTGAATCGCGTGCACTATCCCCAGCGCTACAGGGATGCTGAGCCGGTTGTCGGTCCCGGCGCTCGTGAGTTCTCGCTTGCGTCCGAAGATGTGGCGCAGTCGTTGCTCGATTTGACACTGGGTGTCTGGTCGCATCTGGTGGCCGATACCGTATGGAATACGCGCGTGAATCAGTACCTGGAGGCGCACGGCGGCAAGCCGTGCGAGGAGTTCCGCATTAAAAAGCAAGGCGACTTTGACTGGTTCGGCAAGACGCTCGGCATTGTTTCGATTCCGCGCGCGACCGATCGCCTGTATACTGCGGCGACGCGTTTTGGGCAGTATCCCATCCATAAGGAGTATGTGCTCAAGACCATCGGCGTCATGCACGAGATTGTACGCGAAAACCCCGGCGATCCCGACCATCCGCCATACCGCCTGCTAACCGAGGAATTCTTCGACGCAACGTTTACCGAGGTCATCGAGCTGACCGAGGCGGGTTTTGCCGCCCGTGTCGAATCGCCCGATGTGCCTGCGCTGCCCCTGATTGCTAGCTGCTAGCTGGCCGGCCCGGCAGTGAATAGCTCAACCCAATCGACAAGTAGCTCTTGCCGTAAGGTATCTTCGGCAATGCGCTCCTGTTTGGTCTTTGGGATGTGGGGAAGCCCGGCCTTTTTATGGATGAGCTCGGCTATGTGGTCGAAGCTCTTCTTCTCCTTGATCTGGTCATAGGTAATTTGGATGACGTCGTAGCCCATGCTTGTGAGTGCGGTGGCGCGCTCGGCATCGGAGAGGCTCGCGGCTTCGCTGTCGTGGGCAGAGCGGCCTTGGCATTCCAGAATGACGCCCATGCTGTCGGTGGCGCTTTCGATGAGGATATCGGCGTAGCAGCAGGTTTTGTCATACAGCGAACGTGCGGCTTCACTGAGCGGGATGCGCGCGTTGTTGGCGATCTCGATGCCCTGGCCGCCCTCGTCGCGGGGGAGCGAGATAAGCATGGAGGTCTGTACTTCGAAGGGCGAGGCGGCCTGCCCCGTCATGTGCTCGGCCGCCCAGCGCAGTTGTTTGACGCCGCGCAGGCCTGCGGCTTGCTTGGCGAACGCGGCGATATCCGTTGCGGTAAGAAGCGGCGTGCGCTTCCACAAGTTGGTGTCATTGCCCTTGGTGTCGTTAACTCGCTCCCACCCGCAGTTGGGTGGAATGAACTTAAGCGAAATAGCTTCATCGAGTTGTTGTTGCGTTCGCTCGCAGGGCTTAAACACTGCAAAGGAGCCGCACATCTCGTAGCAAGCCATGAGTAACTGGTTGCGTGAAACCTGCGTAGCAAGGTTGAGCAGCGTGAACTCCGGTGACGTGACATCAAACCTATGTTCAGTCTGCCTAAACGACCCCGGAGGTGGTTCTTGGGTCAGGAGGTGCGATTTAAACAGGCTTCGCGACCCGGATTGTGCCCGAGTGAATACAAGCCTGTGAAGTGGTGCGTGAAGCAGGTCTTTTACAACTGCATGACTTCCGAGGCCACAACATCTGCGATCCATATTGCCAAGGCTAATGGCGGGGTAAAGGCCTAATACCTGCGGCGGGATGCGGCAATAGTTAAAGGCGGATTGCCCACAAAGCGTCAGGTCCATAATGCCCTCCTGGCCGAAATCATCTCTTTGAAGCGAGTGATGCCAGCGTCAATCCGGAAGTATGCGGCAAAATCTGAACCCTATGAGCGGACCTTGCTTTTGAGGCTAGTTTATCAGGCATTTTGTTGCGAAAAAACAGGGTGTGCTCGGAGGTTCCAGAATTTGCCGCATGCTTCCGAAAACCAGGTCGATTTGGTTCTTGCTAAAACGATTTATCAGCCCTGTGTGAGGTGTGGGTTTGCCACCGGGCGAACACTTTTAGCGCTTGGGGCTTTATTTTTTGGGCCTCGAAGGGTGGATTTCGCGCTTTTGGTAAAGAAATGAGTGCGTGTTTTGCCGTGCGGCGGCATTGGCACAGAAAAAAGGCCCGGAAGGCGAAGCCTTCCGGGCCCTTTGCAATGCAAGTATGCTTGCAAGTTCGTTTTAGCGCACCTGAGCGACGTAAGCGACGTTGGTCGAGGAGACCTTGTCCTCGAGCTGGACGCTCATGCGGGGATCGCCGGCGGTAGCGACGGTCAGGTCGCCGGCCTCGACGTAGCCGAGCTCCTTAGCGGTCTCGATCGCCTTGACGATCGTGCCGTTGACGGTGCCCTGGGTAATCTCGGCCTGATGCGGGATAACGCCCCAGTACATGATCATCTGCTGGACGGCCCACTCGTGGCGGGAGAACGCGCAGATCGGCATGTTGGGACGGAAGTGCGAAATCAGGCGAGCGGTACGACCGGTGGTCGTCGGCACGGTGATGCACTTGGCGCCAACGGTGGTGGCCATGTTCACAGCGGACATACCCACAACGTTGTTAACAACGCGGGTGCCATGAGCGTCGGCCGGAACCTCGAGCGGAGCGTGGGCCGGGAGGTACTTCTCGGTCTCGAGAGCAATGCTGGCCTGCATCTTGACGGCCTCGACCGGGTACTTACCGGCAGCGGACTCGCCAGAGAGCATAACGGCGTCGGTGCCGTCGTAAATGGCGTTAGCAACGTCGGCAACCTCGGCGCGCGTCGGGCGCGGGTTCTGCTGCATGGAGTCGAGCATCTGCGTAGCGGTGATAACGGGCTTGTAGGCCGCGTTGCACTTAGCGATGATCTCCTTTTGGATGTGGGGAACGAGCTCGGGCTTAATCTCGATGCCCAGGTCGCCACGGGCGACCATGATGCCGTCGGAAGCCTCGAGGATCTCGTCGAAGTTCTCGACGCCCAGGGCGCACTCGATCTTCGGGAAAATCGTCACGTGCTCGCCACCGTTCTCGCGGCAAAGCTTGCGAATGCCGCGGACGGACTCGCCGTCACGGATGAAGGAAGCGGCGATGTAGTCGATGTTCTCGGTCAGGCCAAAGAGGATATCCTGACGATCGCGCTCGGTGATAGCGGGCAGCGAGATGTTGACGTTGGGCATGTTGACGCCCTTGCGCTCGCCGATCAGGCCGTCGTTCTTAACGACGCAGGTCATGTCCTGGCCGTCGACGGACTCGACCTCGAGGGCAACCAGACCATCATCGATCAGGATAAGGGAGCCCTTCTCGACCTCGGAGGGCAGAGCCAGGTAGTCGAGGGAGATGTGCTCAGCGGTGCCGTGGAAATCCTCGGACGTGGGCTGAGCGGTGACGACGATCTTATCGCCGGTCTTGACGGCAACCTTCTTGCCGTCGACCAGAAGGCCGGTGCGGACCTCGGGGCCCTTGGTGTCGAGCAGGATGCCGACGGGCAGACCGAGCTCCTTGGAAATACGACGGACGCGCTCGATGCGACCGTGGTGCTCGTCGTAGGATCCGTGCGAGAAGTTAAAACGGGCGACGTTCATGCCCGCCTTGATCATCTCGCGGATGGTCTCGTCGCTATCGCAGGCGGGACCCATGGTGCATACAATCTTGGTGCGCTTGTACATTCAGACCTCCATCTGACATCGTCTTGCGCTGATAGATAAACCATAAGAAATAAAACTGAGATGATTATAACGAAATGCCGACCGAATACCCCAAAAAATCGACCGTATGCCGAATTAGAAGTTCATTTTTTGCGAATAAACGGTATATGCAAAAACTTTACCAACCGTTCTAACCGCTGCTATCTGGGCGATATTTTAGTTCGATGATGCGCCGAAGAAAAAACGTTTTATCAATCTTGAGCATCACACTGTCTGCACCGTTGCGCCTGTGCCGTGTTTCCAGATGGAATGTTTTGGCTAGACGCGTCGCTTTGGGGTACCATAGCTCCACTATCAACTGCCGCTCAGCACGGCAGCCTTGATGAGCCCTTGCCCTTCTCCTGGGAATTATGATCGGGCATCAATCTGCTGAGTGGCCCGAATCCCAGGAGGGGACTCTATATGCAAAAGGAATACCTGTCCGCCGCGGCGGAGGTACTCAGCGACCAAGGTGTCGATGAGAACCTCGGCCTGAGCAACGACGAGGCGTCGTCGCGCCTTGCCAAGACAGGCCCTAACAAGCTTGAGGAAGCCGAGAAGACGCCGCTGTGGAAGCGCTTCTTTGAGCAGATGGCCGACCCCATGGTCATCATGCTGATCGTTGCTGCCGTCATCAGTGCACTCACGGGCATGGTCAAGGGTGAGGCGGACTTTGCCGACGTCGCCATCATCATGTTCGTCGTTATCGTCAACTCGGTGCTGGGCGTGGTTCAGGAGGCCAAGAGCGAGGAAGCTCTCGAGGCATTGCAGGAGATGAGCGCGGCGCAGTCCAAGGTTCTGCGCGACGGCAAGCTCGTGCACCTGCCGAGTGCCGAGCTCGTGCCTGGCGATGTGATCATGCTCGAGGCGGGCGACTCCGTCCCGGCCGACTGCCGCGTGCTCGAGAGCGCCACGATGAAGATCGAAGAGGCTGCACTCACCGGCGAGTCCGTGCCTGTCGAGAAGCATGCCAACGTGATCGAGCTCGCCACCGGCACCGACGACGTGCCGCTCGGCGACCGCAAGAACATGTGCTACATGGGTTCCACCGTGGTGTACGGTCGCGGTCGCGCCGTCGTGGTCGGTACCGGTATGAACACCGAGATGGGCAAGATTGCCGGCGCCCTGGCCGAGGCCAAGGAAGAGCTCACGCCGCTGCAGGTGAAGCTTGCCGAGCTCAGCCGCATCCTCACCATCATGGTTATCGTCATCTGCGTCGTCATCTTTGGCGTTGATATCATCCGCCACGGCGTGGGCAACGTTCTTACCGACCCGACCGCCCTGCTCGATACCTTTATGGTTGCCGTCTCGCTCGCCGTCGCTGCCATCCCCGAGGGCCTGGTCGCCGTCGTGACCATCGTGCTGTCGCTTGGCGTGACCAAGATGGCCAAGCGCCAGGCAATCATCCGCAAGCTCTCTGCCGTCGAGACTCTCGGCTGCACGCAGACCATCTGCTCCGACAAGACCGGTACCCTTACCCAAAACAAGATGACCGTCGTCAAGCACGAGCTCGCCGCGCCTAAGGAGAAGTTCCTGGCCGGCATGGCTCTGTGCTCCGATGCCCAGTGGGACGAGGAGCTGGGCGAGGCCGTGGGCGAGCCGACTGAGTGCGCGCTCGTCAACGACGCCGGCAAGGCGGGCCTCACCGGCCTGACCGCCGAGCACCCGCGTGTGGGCGAGGCCCCGTTCGACTCGGGCCGTAAGATGATGTCCGTGGTCGTCGAGACCCTGGACGGCGAGTATGAGCAGTACACCAAGGGCGCGCCCGACGTGGTGATTGGCCTGTGCACCCATATCTACGAGGGCGACAAGGTCGTTCCGCTGACCGAGGAGCGTCGCGCCGAGCTCGTGGCCGCCAACAAGGCCATGGCCGACGAGGCCCTGCGCGTGCTGGCGCTGGCAAGCCGCACCTACACCGAGGTCCCGAGCGACTGCAGCCCCGCTGCGCTCGAGCACGACCTGGTCTTCTGCGGCCTGTCCGGCATGATTGACCCTGTCCGCCCCGAGGTCGCCGACGCCATCCGCGAGGCCCACGATGCCGGTATTCGCACCGTCATGATCACGGGCGACCACATCGACACCGCCGTGGCCATCGCCAAGCAGCTGGGCATCGTCACCGATCGCAACCATGCCATCACCGGTGCCGACCTCGATCGCATGAGCGACGAGGAACTCGACGCGCACATCGAGGACTACGGCGTGTACGCCCGCGTCCAACCCGAGCACAAGACACGCATCGTCGAGGCTTGGAAGTCGCGCGACCAGATCGTGGCCATGACGGGCGACGGCGTCAACGACGCCCCGTCCATCAAGCGCGCCGACATCGGCGTGGGCATGGGCATTACTGGTACCGACGTCACCAAGAACGTCGCCGACATGGTGCTCGCCGACGACAATTTCGCCACCATCATCGGTGCCTGCGAAGAGGGCCGTCGTATCTACGACAACATTCGTAAGGTCATCCAGTTCCTGCTTTCGGCTAACCTTGCCGAGGTCTTCTCGGTGTTTATCGCCACGCTCATCGGCTTTACCATCTTCCAGCCGGTGCAGCTGCTGTGGGTGAACCTGGTCACCGACTGCTTCCCCGCGCTCGCGCTGGGCATGGAGGATGCCGAGGGTGACATCATGAAGCGCAAGCCGCGCAACGCCAAGGACGGTGTCTTTGCCGGTCACATGGGCCTGGACTGCGTGGTCCAGGGTCTGATCATCACCGTGCTGGTGTTGGCGAGCTTCTTTGTGGGCGTGTACTTTGACATGGGCTACATCCACATCGCCGATATGATCGCCGGCAATGCCGACGAGGAAGGCGTGATGATGGCGTTCATCACGCTCAACATGGTCGAGATTTTCCACTGCTTCAATATGCGCAGCCGTCGTGCGTCGCTGTTCACCATGAAGAAGCAGAACAAGTGGCTGTGGGCTTCCGCCGCGCTGGCACTGGTGCTGACGGTGATCGTAACCGTGCAGCCGACGCTTGCCGAGATGTTCTTTGGCCCTGTGACGCTTGAGCTCAAGGGCGTTCTTGCCGCGCTGGGCCTGGCCTTCCTGATCATCCCGCTGATGGAGATCTACAAGGCGATCATGCGCGCGGTCGAAAAAGGGTAGCGCACTCGTCCGGGCCCGCCCCACGCCCTTTCTCCCTCACTGGTCCTCGCGCTTTGCGCTGCGGGATCGTTCGGGAGAAAGGGCTTCCGGGGCGGGCCCTGCGGTGGCTTTGCTGGCTTTTCTCCCGTGCGGATGAAAAGGGCTGAGGGAAAGTTTGTGAGCTGGTCGGGCTTTGCCCGGCCAGCTCTTTTTGATTTAAAATATCTGCTCAGTTGTGATTTATGGTGCTGGGAGGCGCTTGTGGGCAAGGCTAAGGCTAAGGCGAAGAAAAAGACGACGGGGGCGCGGGCTAAGCGCGATCGTCGTCGGAAGCTTGCGACCGAGGCTCTCGCGTCTGCCGAGGAGTTGCTGGCAAGCGTGCCGGGACTTGACGCGCTGCAGGATGTCCCGGCGTTTGATGACCTGCCGGTCGATGGGGCTCAGCGGGCGGCATTTGACGACTTTTGCGCACATGCTGAGGAGCCCGAGCAGATGCAGCTTGGCGCCGTGGTGCGCTTAGATCGCGGGTTTCCGCTGGTGGCGACGGCCGACGATACCTTTCGTGCCGAGCATGCCGTGGGGTTTGCCAAGTCGCGCGGCGAGGACGAGGTGCTGCTGCCCGCCGTGGGCGACCGTGTGGCGGTGCGCCGCGCTCCCGGGCACGATATGGGCGTGATTGAGTGCGTTCTGCCGCGCCGTACGAGCTTTGAGCGTTGGCGCGGCCGTGCCCGTGGAGAGCGTCAGGTGCTCTGCTCCAACGTGGATAGCGTGCTAATCGTGCAGGCGCTCGGTGCCGGTGAGGTGCTGCTCGACCGCGTGGCGCGCTCGCTGGTGTTGGCGCTCGACTGCGATGCCGAACCGGTGGTGGTGCTCACCAAAGCTGACCGCTGCGATGCCGAGGAGCTCGAGCGCGATCTGGACCGCGTGCGCCGCCTGGTAGGTCCGGACGTGCGCGTGATCGTGACGTCCTCTGCCGAGGGCCGCGGCCTGGACGGGGTCCGTGCCTGCGTGCCTGCCGGGAGCTGCGCCATGATTCTGGGCGAGTCGGGTGCCGGCAAGTCGACGCTGCTCAATGCACTGCTGGGCCACGATACGTTGGCGACCGGCGGTGTGCGCGAGCGCGACGACCAGGGCCGTCACACTACCGTCGCGCGCGTGATGGTGGCGCTGCCGGGCGACGCCGGTGTGATCGCCGATGCCCCGGGCCTGCGCAGCCTACCGCTCGTGGGTCACGAGCGGGGTCTGGCGCGCGCCTTCCCCGAGATTGTCGAGGCATCGCGCGCGTGCCGGTTTGGCGATTGCACACATACCCATGAGCCGGGTTGCGCCGTTCGCGAGGCCGAGGACGCCGGGCAGATCGACAGTCTGCGTCTGGAAACGTTCCAAAACTTGGCGTCATCCATGCGCGTGAGCGCTCAAATGCTCGATCCCGATGTTCATCTGTAATTGATTTTTCCTATGACAGCCGTCTCCCAACTGTTCGGGAGACGGCTTTTTTCCTGCGGAAAAGCCTCGAAACATGCAGTTTGTTGACGTGCTGACCAAAACCTTGCCACGAGCTTGACGGGCTGGTCAGCTTTTGGTCAGCGATTGGTTTGACATCGAAAACCAAGATCGCGATTGCGCCGCTTTGCGCTCTGACCGCCCAGACAATGGTGGTACGGGCATTCGCCCGGCACTGCCATGAGAGGAGCGGCCGTGAACAAGAGCAAGCGCATCGCCATCAGTCTGGTCGCGGGCGTGCTCGCTGCTCTGCTCTGCATGGTTTACGGCTCGTCGATCCGCTCGCAAGCCGAACAGGTCCAGGCTGAGACCTTGGCCAAGTACGGTGGCGATCGCGTCGAGGTATGCGTCGCGGCGCGCGATATCGATGTGGGCGAGACCCTCGATGAGACCAATGTCATAACCCAGGAATGGCTGACGAGTCTGCTGCCGCGTGACGCGGCGACCGAGCTGCGCCAGGTGCGCGGCGACGTGACGACTTCGCGTATTCCCAAAAACGCCGTGATCTGCAATGTCTACACCAAGGCCGAGAGCCACAAGCTCGAGGTGCCTAAGGGCAAGGTCGCCGTTTCGGTGGCGGTCGATGCCGAGCACTCGGTCGGCGGTGCCACGGGCGTGGGCAGCTATGTGGACGTGTACGTGCAAAAAGATGACGTAACCGATCGACTGTGCGGCGCGCACGTGATCGATACCAGTGAGAATTCCGGTGCCACGCGCGAGGGCAAGATCGAATGGGTGACGCTGGCGGCTGACCCCGAAGACGTCAAGGAACTGCTGGGAGCCTCGGGCAAGGGAACGGTCAGCTTGACGATTCCCGCCACGGCGCGCGGCAAAAAGAGCGGAGGCGACGAGTGATGAAGGCGATCTGGCTTGCGTGCTGCGCGTGCGGCGATTACGGGCTGTTGCAGCAGGAAGTCGAGGGCCGTGATGCGGGTGCACAGGTGCTTCGCGTGGGTGACCTGGACGGGCTGGTTTCCATGGCGCGGGCGTTTCCGTCGCGCCGCGGGGCTGCCATCATCGCGGCGTCTCTGTTTGATATCGAAGATGTGCGCAAGACTGTTGCGCGCCTGACGGCCGAAGGCCGCGTGAGTCGCGTGGTCGTGTTGATAGAAGTGCTCGATCCGTCGGATATCGAGGGACTGTTTCGCGCGGGGGCGACCGAGGTCATCGCTGCGCACAGTATATGCGGCAACGGGCGCGCGGGCGAGGGAGCGGTTGATTCCGATCGGCGCATGACGATTGAGCCCGATGCTTTTGTTGATAGGGAACCCGGGGCGCCTCGCGCTACAAGAGGCCCGCGTGTTGATGATTATGGAAAAGCGGAAGCCGAGCATGGTCGGCGCCCCCGGAACCCCCTTGTATACGATGACGCTGGAGGGCCGGCACAGCATGCTGGCGACTCCCCGGCTGTAGATATGGGATACGTGCACGGCGTGAATCTGGCGGATGAACTCGACGAAGTTGAGGGCTTTGCCGGGTGCGGCGAGTTGTCGCTGATGCAGCATGAGCAGATTGCACAGAACGAGCCTGCCTTGCAGACCGAACAAGCCGCCATGCCGGCTTGGACGCAGCGTGTGGTTGCGGCGGGGGAGACGGGGACGCTGTCGCCGACGCCCGCCCCGCCGCCTCCGATGCCGCCGGCAGACGCTGCCGCTCCGCAGCATCGAGCTCCGGTCATCTGCGCCATTTCGGGTTCGGGCGGTTGCGGCAAGTCGACGATCGTTGCCACCATGGCACACACATCGTCGCTGTTGGGCTTGCGTGCCGCCGTGCTCGACCTGGACCTGATGTTTGGAAACCTTTACGACTTGTTAGGCGTCGATGCTCCGCGCGATATGGCGGCACTTATCGAGCCGTCGGCGGCGGGCACGCTCACCGAGCCGGATATCGTAGCCGCATCCCAGCGCGTGGCGCCGGGCGTTACGCTCTGGGGTCCCGTCGCGGCGCCCGAGCAAGCCGAGCTCATGGCACGTCCGGTGGAGCTACTGCTCGATGTCCTGCGTCGCGAATCCGACGTGGTCTTTATCGATACCTCGGTCTTTTGGGGCGATGCCGTGGCGGCTGCGGTGGCGGCGAGCGACCGTTGCCTGGTCGTTGGCGATGCGGCGGTGTCGTCCGCGACATCGGCATCGCGCGTCATTGAACTGGCAAGTCGAGTAGGTGTGCCGCGCACGCGCATGAGCGCCGTGTTCAACCGGTTCGGTGCGCGCGGGGCAGACGAGGACGTCGCCATGCGCTTTGAGATTGCCTGTGCGTTGAGCTCCAAGATTCGTATCGCCGATGGCGGGCAGGATCTCGCCGCGCTCATGGCGTTTGGGCGCGCTGACGAGGCAGTGGGGCAGACGAGCGCTTTTGCGACCAGCGTGCGCGAGGCCACGCGCGAGATGCTCGTGGAACTGGGGTGCGCCGTCGGCCCTTGGAGCGATATAGTCGCCGACCGTGCAACGCGTACCGAACGCCCGCGTATCCGCCTTCCCTGGTCGCGCGAGGGTGATCAGCGATGAGCCTGCAAACAAGGATTAAGGCTGCCGGCGCTGCAGCGGCTGCAGCGCCTGTAGATGCGGGGCGTCGCCGCGCGGTGAAACGACGCACTAAGCGCGCCGTGATGGACCGCATGGGTTACGACGAAGTGGCGCGTATCAGCGCCTATATCGACCCGGTACTTGCCCGCTCGGAATTGCGTCCCGCGGTGGAGGCGGCGCTCAATGTTGAGGAGCCGACCGATCTCGCGACGCCCGAGCGCGAGACCATCATCGACGAGATTTTGGATGACGTGGTGGGCTTGGGGCCGTTGCAGCCGCTCATCGAGGACGACACCGTTACCGAGATCATGATCAACGGCTGCCGCTCGGCTTTCTTTGAACGCGGCGGCGTCTTGTACCCCATCGAGCATGCGTTTGAGGATGATGAGCAGATTCGTGTGCTTATCGACCGCATCATCTCGCCACTTGGCCGTCGTATCGACGAGCGCAGCCCCATCGTCAACGCCCGCCTCAAAACGGGCTATCGCGTCAACGCGGTGATTCCGCCTGTGGCGATTGACGGACCGATTCTCACCATCCGAAAGTTCTCGGACCGTATCTGCTCGCTGGACGAGCTTGTGGGGCTGGGGTCGCTGCCGCTTTGGTATGCGCAGCTGCTGTCGTGCGCGGTGTCGCTGCGACAGGACCTGGCGGTTGCGGGAGGCACGGGATCTGGTAAGACCACCCTGCTCAACGCGTTGTCATGCGAGATCTCCACCGGCGAGCGCATCGTGACGATCGAGGACTCTGCCGAGCTCAAGTTTGCGCATCATCCGCACGTGGTGCGCCTAGAGGCGCGCGAGGCTTCAATTGAGGGCGAGGGCGCGGTGACGATCCGCGACCTGGTGACCAATGCCCTGCGCATGCGCCCCGACCGCATCGTGGTGGGCGAGGTGCGCGGTGCCGAGTGCTGCGACATGTTGCAGGCCATGAACACGGGCCACGACGGGTCGCTCACCACGCTTCATGCGGGTTCCGAGCAGGAGACCGTGGTGCGTCTGACGTTGCTTGCACGTTATGGCATCGATCTGCCGAGCGAGCTCATCGAGGAGCAGATTGCCATGGCGCTCGACGGCATCGTGATGTCCGAGCGCCACGCCGATGGCAGGCGTTTCGTCTCCTCGTATTCGGGGGTGCGTCGCGCCGCGTCGGGCGGCGTAGAGCTCGAGCGCTATGTGACTTTCGATGCCGCCGAGCGCACCTGGACGCTTGACCGCGAGCCGCCGTTTATTGCAGAAGGCCTGCGGTCGGGGACGCTCACACAAGAGGAGGTGGACGAATGGAGGTCGCTGTGCCCCTCGTCGTAGGGGGTTTGGCAGGGTTTTCTGTTGCGACGGCGTGCGGGGCGGAACCTCGTGTGCCGAAGGTGCCGCCGGCGGAGCTGGCGCGTCAGGCGCTCGAGACGGCGGCAGAGAAGCTGCCGCGTGAGCTGGTGGAAAACGATCTGCTGAAAAAGATCGCCCGTTCGTGGGCATCGCTGGCTCCGGCGCATCGCCTTGGCCTCGTGATCGAAGATGCTTCGGGGCGTTTGGCGTTTCTGCTGCTATCGAGCGGTGTCTGCTGCGTTTTACTAACGATGGTGTCGTTATCGCCCCTCGGATTTGCCTTGGGACTTGTTGCTCCGATTGCCGCTGGCGCCGCTCGGGATGGCTTTGAGAGCCGGCGCGAGCAACACGATGCAGAAGAGGCCATGCCCGAGGCGTTTACCGCACTTTCCATGTCGCTTGCCTCGGGACATTCGCTGGCCCAGGGCATGCGCTTTGTGGGCGCTCATGCGCAAGAGCCGGTGCATACCGAGTTTTTGCGGGTGGCGGCGGCGATCGATTGCGGCATCTCGGCGACCGATGCGCTCGATGACTTGCTCGTGCGCATCGACGCCCCCGGTCTTTCGCTTGTGACCTTGGCGCTTAAGGTGTCTCAGCGCACCGGTGCTCCGCTTGCCGACTTACTGTCCGAGGCGTCGAGCATGGTGGGGGAGCGCATTGAGCTCAAGCGCCGCCTGGATGTCAAGACGTCGCAGGCTCGCATGTCTGCGCATATGGTCGCGGCGATGCCGGCGGGCATGTGCGCGGTGTTGGCGCTGCTTTCGGCAGATTTTCGTCGCGGTCTTGCGACGCCTGCCGGCGCGGGCGCTGTGGCGCTGGGTCTTGCCCTCAACGCCGTTGCCCTGGTGGTTATCAGGCGCATTATGCGGGTGGAGCTGTGAGCGCCCTGGTTGCAGTTGCGGCTTGCCTGTGCGCTCTGAGTGCATTTGTCGCGACGGGTTTGGATCGGGCGGATGCACGCAAGATCGCAGAGGCCTGCAAGCGCGAGGCGGTGCTGGTCGCTGCCGCGGGTCGCTCAGTGGTCGATGTCCTGACCGCGCGAGTGAAGGGCGCGGTTGGAGTGGGCGGCCCGGCGCGAGTGTCGCTCGGCGAAGTGTCCGAGATGATCGATGTTGTGCGCTTGGGTCTTTCGGCCGGTCTTTCGTTTGATGCGGCGCTTGAGATTTTCTGCGCCAACCGCCGGTCAGTGCTGGCTCTTCGACTTGAGCGGGCCTGCATGGCATGGCAGG
>UQPL01000016.1:0-17116 GCA_900542895.1 uncultured Collinsella sp.
GGCTACGTGAGCGCGCTGGTGCTGGCGCTTATGCTGGGCCGCAATATCTGGCTCAACAGTCACGGCGGCAGGCACTAGAGGCTGCGGCCGTCACCGCATTTTCCTATCGCAAACAATAGCTTTTACCTTGGGCTTCGCCTGCGTGCGAGGCCCTTTTGCGTGATACCATTTTGACGGTAATAATCGATGGCCTAGATGGTGGTGCGGAGACGCACGAATGCGCGGTTATCCTGCGCATTTGGGAGAATCGGGGTGCAAGTCCCCGGCTGTACCAGTAACCGTAATTCCTCTTGGCTCGGGATGCTCGCGTCGCAGATCGGACGACGTGCCCGAGTCGTTAAGGTTAAGTCGGATCGCCTCCCGTCTTGCATGCGGCTGCGGCTTTTGCCGCCGGTGTGCATAGGGCTCTGGAGGGAAGGGGGTCCCGATGGGGGAACTCGAGCGCAACATGCGCGATGACGTGGGGCAGTCTCAAGGCAACGCTCCAAGTACAGACAGTAGGAGACAAATGGATATGTTTGAGGACGAGCGCCAGCGCGTCTCGCATCGCCGTGGCGCGATTGCGCGCGATGTAGCCAAGCGCGGCCTGGTGGCATTCCTGGCCTTCGCGATGGCCTTTGGCACCACGCCGGCTCAGCTGTGGGCCGAGGGCGCTGAGGGCATTGCCGAGGCTGTGGCTCAGGCTGCGACGCCGGGCGAGGACGCAGCGCTTGCGGGCGGTACCGCTGAGCAGAGCGGCGCCGAGGTTTCGGATTCTGGGAGCGCGTCTGCAACTAGTGTCGCCACAACTGAGGCGGCAACTGGCGACGAAGGCTCGGCGACGGGGGAGAGCCCTGCCACGAGCGAGCAGTCTTCGACGGCATCCGCTGGCCAAGCAGGATCTGCCGCCGCGGCTGCCATCCAGACAGAGAACCCGACAGAAACCGGCGATGTCGCCAAGAAGCAGGTCGAGGTCTCGTTCTCGATTATCGGCACCGATGCCGACGGCAAGGCTCAGACCTGGGTGGCACCCACGCAGCTCAAGCTCGACGAGGGCGCGACGGCTGCGGATGCCTTCGTTAAGCTGCAGCAGAAGACGGGCTTCAAGGCAGACTACGATCCGAAAACGGCATACGGTTTCTACCTCAAAAGCATCACATCCCCGAGCGATGGCCGTACGCTTGCCTTCGATCCGACGACTTATGCCTTCTGGCAGCTGTTCGTCGACGGCGCGTCTTCCTCGGTTGGCGCGAGCAGCGTCAAGCTCACCCAGGGGCAGAAGATTGAGTTTGCCTATACGGCTGGTAGCTCGTCCCCTGTCGTTAAAGACCAGGTTGCCGCAAATGTGACCGTCATTGGTCGCGATGCCCAGGGCAAGACTCAGACTTGGGTCGATAATGCGCAGTATGTGGTGACGTCCGGTTCGAGCGCGCTTGATCTTACGAAGGTCGCACTCGAGGCGAACGACATTGACGCCGTTGCTGCGGGCTCCTTCATTCTGAGCCTTAAGTACAACGGTGTTGAGCTGGGTACGCCCCAAGATTATTCGACCTATTGGCAGCTGTTCATCAACGGCAAGTCGAGTGACTATACGGCGGACAATGTCACCATCCATGCCGGCGATACCGTCACGTGGTTCTACGGTGGCTGGGGCGACCAGTTGCCGTCCGATTCTGTCCATGCTTCTGTTCAGGTTCTCGGTAAGGACAAGGACGGCAAGCAGCAGGTTTGGGCTTCGACGGGTCAGACGAGTCTCAAGGCAGGCTCCACTGCCAAGGATCTCCTTGAGCAGGTCGGCCTTACTCTCGATGCTGGCGAATCGTCTTGGGGCTGGTTCCTCAACGGCATTTATTCGCCCTTCGATGGTAAGTCCTATTGTGGCTATGATGCTGCGACCAATAGCTATTGGCGCTTCTACGTAAATGGCAAGTTCGCCGACGTTGGCGCCGGTGCCTACAAGCTCCAGGAGGGTGACGCCGTCACCTTTATGTATGGTGCTGACGCCGATGCCCTCCCCGGTCAGGTGCTTGGATCCGCCGATGTTATCGGTCCCGATGTCAACGGGAACAATACGCGTTGGGGCACGGCAAGCAATGTTTCTCTGCCCGAAGGCTCCACGGCCCAGAACCTTATTGAGGCAGTTCTGAAGGCCAAGGGCGTTGCGTACAACGGCTCCCAGAGTGGTGAGTACTGGTTCCTGAATTCCATTACTTCGCCGTTCGATCACAAGCCGTATGGTTGGGATGCTGCGACCAATAAATATTGGCATCTGTATATCAACGGAGAGCCCTCCTTACTCTGCGCCAATCAGATTACGCTCAAGAGCGGCGATAAGGTCACGCTTGCCTATACCACCGATAATTCTCCCATGCCCGATCCCGACAAGATTGTCGTGGATCCGAGCGCGACGACTCCTGATTGGGATGCCGAGTGGGCCGGCTACGGCAACAGTGGCAACGGTTCGACCGTAACGGATGCCAAGACGCCTGCGCAGGCCGCCGGTCTTAAGTGGGCCTTCGATTGGAAGGCCGAGTCTGGTCAGCAGTATGCCAACTGCAGCGAGCCTGTCATTGCTAACGGCTTTGTGTACATCGCGACCGAGAACGAGCTCATTAAGATCGATTCGTCCACGGGCAAAAAGGTTGCCTCTGCGCCGCTTGCCTCCAAGGTGAGCTATACCTCTCGTCCGATCTATACCAATGGCCTTATCATCGTTCCGCTCAACGGCGGTGCGGTCCAGGCGATTACTGCAGACAAGCTGATCTGCAAGTGGCTGACGCCTGGTTTGACGGACTTGACGCAGAGCTCCTGCACCGTCGTTTCGGACGGCGAGTACGTCTATGTAGGCTCGGTCGATATTTCGTATGACGAGAATTACAACGCGACCTACGGCAACGGCTCCTTTGCGCGCATTAAGATTGCCACGGGCGAAGTTTCTTGGCAGAACATCGACCCTGCCGAGGGCTATTACTGGACTGGTGCGGCTTTGACGGATAAGTATGCCATCGTTCCTACGAGCGCGGGTAGGCTTAAGTGCATTGATAAGACGACGGGCGATGTCGTTTCGACCATGAAGCTCGGCGCTGTCGCAAATGCCGATTGCATTGCCGATCCGTCCAATGGTTCGACCTTCTATCAGATGACGCACGACGGAAAGCTCCATGTGATTTCGCTTTCGGCGAAGGGCGTGCTGAGTGAACAGAAGACGGTTGATCTGGGCCTTACGAATAATCTGAGCGCCCCTGCGGTGTCTGGTGACAATCTGATTGTCGGCGGACAGACGGCTACTGGCTCTGCTCTGGTTCTCTATAACCTGAAGACGGGTAAGACCACGATGGTCGCTGCTGCCGACGGCAAGGCGCTGCCGGCTGGCCTCAACGGTATTGCTGCTACTCCGCTGGTGAGTGTTCAGGGCGGCAAGACCTATGTGTACTTCACCGTTAACAGCGCGGATAGCAAGGATTACGTCAACTACTCTGCTGGTGGTGGCGTGTATCGCTATACGCTCGGCGATGCAGAGGCGACGCAGATTTATGATGCGGCTGGCCATTACCAGTACTGTGACTCTCCGGTCATTGCCGATGCTTCTGGCAATCTCTACTACATCAATGATTCGGGCACGCTGTTTAAACTTGGAGCTGTCGAGTCTTGGACGGTTGCCTTTAACTCCAACGGCGGGTCTGCTTGCGACACTAAGTTTGTTGCTACGGCCGATGGCAAGCTGGTCAAGCCGGCCGATCCGACGCGCGATGGCTACACTTTCGGCGGTTGGTATACCGATGAGGCTTGCACGCAGGCGTATGACTTTAGCACGCCGGTGACGGCCGATCTGACGCTGTATGCCAAGTGGACCAAGAATGCTGTTAACCCTGGCGGCAATGGCGGTTCTGGCACTAATGGTGGCAACGGTGGCGCTGGCAACGGTTCCGGTGCTGGCACTGGCGCGGGTTCTGGCTCCGGCTCGAAGGGTGGCGCTATTGCCCCGGGCCAGAAGCCGGTGGCCAAGACGACGGTGTCGACCAAGACCGAGACCAAGGACAACAAGTCCGACAAGAAGGACTCCGATAAGTCCGATAAGAAGGACGAGAAGAAGTCTGACAAGAAGTCTGACAAGAAGTCTGACAGGAAGGACGGCAAGTCCGACAAGAAGTCCGACAAGAAGTCCGATTCCAAGTCCGATACGGGTGCTGCTTCTACGACCACTGCTAAGAAGTCCTCTAGTGCTTCCGAGCAGGAGACTGGCACCAACCCGCTCGCCATTGTTGGCGTTGCCGCCGGCGTCATCGGTCTCGCCATCGTCGGCGTGTTCGTGTTCACCAAACGTCGGTAGGTGAGGGTTGTGTCCAATAAATCCAAGGACGCTGACCCCAAGCAACCAGATTCCTCGTTCATTCAGTTCGACGATGCAAAGCAACAGGGCGCCGCTTCGGCGGCGTCCGCCTCTCGTCGCAAGGCGCTCCTTGGCGTTCTTGCTGCCGCGTGCACCATTCTGATCGTCGTCTCGCTGGGCTTCGTCCATCCTTCCGAGAGCGGCGCCTGGTCCATTGACTGGATCGTTCAGACCGTGACGGGGGAGAGCGTCGTCGCCAAGGACACCAAGGGGTCTGGCTCGTCTGCCGCTTCGGGCGAGGCTAGTTCCAAGGATTCCAAATCTTCGAATGATGCAAAAGACGAGCCCAAGGGTTCGAACGACGCCAAGGACGATTCCGAGTCTTCAAACAAGGAATCGGACAAAAACTCGGATAGCAAGAAGTCCGAGGACCGGGGCGGCAAGAAGTCTGGCGATAAATCCGCTGCCCAAAATACGGGAGCCGGTGATACTTCCAATGCGTCTGGCGGTGCTTCTTCGGGCGGTGGCCAGTCGTCTGATGGAGCCTCATCCTCTAATGGTGGAAATGCCTCCTCGGGCAGCCAAAGCGGCTCACAGGAGTCCAACTACGTTACGGTGACGGTTTCGGTCACATCGAGCGCTGTGGGCAATCCCGTGTCCTCTGGCGGCACCTTTACCTTTAACGAAGGCGCCACCGTTTACGATGCCCTGTGCGCGCTGGGCCTTTCTGTCAACGCACATGGCTCGTCGTACGGTACGTATGTCTCCGCGATTGGTGGTTTGGCCGAGAAACAGTACGGCGGCACGAGCGGCTGGATGTACTCCGTCAACGGCGCAACGCCCATGACGGCCTGCAGTAACTACGTTCTCTCCAATGGCGACAACGTCGTTTGGTATTACGTAACGGGCTAGAGGCCTCGACATAGCGCGCCAGACGGGCGGTTCGGACCAACATCCGGACCGCCCGTTTTTCATGCGAATGGGACTGGGTCGCCGGGTCTCTCTGCAAACAAAAAACCGGTTGGAACGGTAATTCCAACCGGTTATACATTCAAGCAAATAGTGAATCGACTACGACCGTGCGCCCTCGAGGAAGAAGCGGCGGCTGAAGTAGTTGTACCAGGTGACCAAGAACGTGGCGATGGCCTTCATGGCCTGGTAGCCGATGCTCAAAAACGTGACGCCCACAAACATGTACAGGTCGTTGAGGCCCAGGCCGATCACCGACAGGATGGTGAAGATCGTGAACTCGCGCTTGCGGCTCATGCCTTCGCGGTGGTCGAACACGTACTTCATGCTGAGCCAGTAGTTGACCACGACGGACGTGATAAACGAAACCGTGGTGCTCATCAAAAAGTCGAGGTGAAACAGCTCGACGAGCGCAATGAGCATGCCCCAGTCGATGCCAAAGGAGATAAGACCCACGACAGCAAACTTGAGGAACTGCTTGGTATGAGGTTGTGCCAGCGCCTTGCGCACGTAATCACATCCAATGCGTTGATGAATCGAGCAGGGGATACTTTAGATCTTTTGCAAGGGAAACGTAAGGTCTTTGCCAAGAACTATACGAACTCGTCAAATTTTCAAGAGCTAATCCGTAAACGTTGAAAATTTGCCCGTAAACGAGCGGCGCCCACGGACGATACTGCGCTGAGTGCGTGTCGTCCGTGGGCACCGTAATGCTGCGGGGGTGTCGAGCTACTTGGTCTCGTCGCCCTCCAGGAAGATCTTTCGGGTCACAAAGTTGTAGACCATGACAAGCGCGGTGGCGCAGATCTTGGCGATATTGGCCTCGAGCCCCAGACCGGCGTTGAGCGCCAGCACGATGCCGTCGTTGAGCACCAAACCGATCACGGACAGCACGACAAAGATGATGAACTCGCGGCGGCGGCTCATGCCTTCCTTGTGCGCAAACACGTACTTCATGCTTGCGAGGTAGTTAAAGATGAGTGAGATGATAAAGCCGCTGGTGTTGGCGATCAGGATGTTGAGGCCGAGACCGTAGTGGAGCAGATTCATAATGCCAAAGTCGATAACCGTGGCAATGACACCGACGACGCCAAATTTCATGATCTGCGCAAGGAGCTTTTGCATGGTACCTGCCTTAGGGTGGCGCGGGGACGCCGTGGGGATGATAAACTCAGCAAGTTTAGCCAATCCCCGCGGGTGGTGCTAGGCGCGCTCCTCGATAGCACCGTTTCTATATGCATCGAGCAGCTGACGCAGGTCTTGGATTTGGCTGCGGATCTTGGCGCCAGTATCGGTGTCGCTCACCATGCGGCGACGGTCCGCTTGGTCAAAACGGTTGGTCTCGCTTTCGATGTCCACGTTGCGCGTAAGTGCCTCGGCAACCGTCGTAAAGGCCCGGTGCGACTTGAGGCGGCAGCCGCGCGAGCTCGAGATGAGCGTATAGCCGGCGATACCCGTCTTGGGATGGTAAGCGCGGCAGAAGCCGCCATCGATGACCAGCAGCTTACCCTCGGCGCGGATGGGCTGCTCACCCTTGGTGGTTTTAACGGGCGTGTGGCCGTTGATGATGTGTCCGGTCGGCGAACATGCCATGGGCGCGACGCCAAACTCGCGCATGATGTCATCGCAGACCGAGGGCGACTTGGTAAGCGTAAAGTACGGGTCCATCGGCTCGACCCAGGTGCTCCTATCGGCGATATAGGCGCGCTCAAAGGTACGCACTAAGCGTCCGCTGGCGGGTGAATTGAAGCCAATCCACAGGTACCACATCCAGTCGAGGGCGTCGCAGTCGCCCACGCGCCAGGCGCGGCGGGCGATGTGGTCGCAAAAATCGAGATAATCGCGGCCAGCGTGCCAGGTGCCCAGACAGTTCATGCTGCTAAAGGTGCCGTCTTCGTTGAGCGGAACGCAGCCATGGAACAGCAGGTTGCCGTTGGCGACCTTGTACATCGAGCCGTGGGAATAGAGGAAATCGATATGGCGATGCAGGTGATCGGCGGTGACAAACTCTGACACGAGCTTGTCGATGATGTGCTGTTCCTGAGACGTGAGCGTATAGGGGTCCGCCGGGTCGACGGTGGGGAAGTCGTTGGTCGTGAGCGGCCACACGCTGCCGTCGGCGAGCGTGACTGTGCCGGTGTCGTGGTCGATCTTGTCGAGTAACAGGCGGTCGGTCATATCGAACTCGGGGTGGCGCTGGATAATCTGGCCCTCGAGCTTAAAGAGCAGCACGTTTATGGCCTTGATCAGCGGGGTGATGGACTCACCGGCGGTGTAGGTGGCATCGGCAAAGGCGACAAGCTCACGCAGCGAGATGCCGTAGTCGTTCTCCAGGATCTCGTAGTTGTCGTAGCGCAGGTTGTTGCGCAGCACCGTGGCGATGCAGGCGGGCTCACCGGCTGCAGCGCCCATCCACAGCAGGTCGTGGTTGCCCCACTGGATGTCGAGTGAATGGTAGGTGAGCAGTCGGTCCATAATCTTGGCCGCGCCGCCGCCGCGGTCGAAGATGTCGCCCACCAGGTGCAGGTGGTCGACGGCCAGGCGCTTGATGAGCGAGGCGAGCGACTCGATAAAGTCGTCGGCGCTGGCGGTCTCTAGGATGGACTCCACGATGCGCTCGTGATAGCGCACGCGATAGTTGTTCTCGTCCGGGTGCGTGTGCAACAACTCGTCGATGATGTAGGCGTAGTCGCGCGGGATGGCCTTACGCACCTTGGAGCGCGTGTAGCGGCTTGAAAGTGAGCGAGCGACCATGATGAGCTGGTCAAGCATCGTCTTGTACCAGGTTGGCGAGTCCTCGCGCCGGCTGCGGACCAGGTCGATCTTCTCGCGCGGGTAGTAGATGAGCGTACACAGCTCGCCCTTTTCGTCAAAGGAGAGCGTGTCGCCAAAGATCTCGTCGACATGTTCGCGCACGACGCCCGAGCAGTTGTTGAGGATGTGCATAAAGGCTTCGTACTCACCATGCACGTCGCTCATAAAATGCTCGGTGCCCTTGGGTAGGTTGAGGATGGCCGAGAGGTTGATAATTTCGGTAAATGCGGATTGTTCGGTGGGGAACTGTCTCGACAGCAGGCGCAGATACTTGAAGTCTTGCGGGTTGCGATCGAATGCGACCATGAAACACCTTCCGATGGGGCTGGTAAAACTGATAAACAGCGTCAAACGTTTACCAGTATGCGCCGCTTTTGTTTCGATTTTGCGCCAGCGGCTGAATTGTCGGCTGAACGGTTTGGTAAATCGATTTAGTGAAGGTAGATGTGTTGGTCGGGTGGAGACGACAGAGGGTGTTTTCTCAGATATTTATGCGTCGGGTCGGTGGAGACGATGGTGGTAAAGATGTTCACTATTTTTGGTTCGATTTGGTAAATAGTGGACATATGTACCGCATGTAGGCTCACTGTGCGATAATTTGCGCAGCAATGAGTAAGGAGCCTCATATGAGTGATTTTGTCCTGACCTGTGAATCCGCCGCCGATCGAACCCGTGAGTTCTTTGCGTCGCGCAATATCCCTGTCGTGTGTTTTCATTACGAGATCGACGATGTTGTCTATACGGACGATCTGTATCAGTCGATTACGCCGGACGAGTTTTTTGCCCAGATTGCCGCGGGCGCCATGCCCAAGACGTCTCAGGTGAGCGTGGGTGAGTACGAGGAGTTTTGGGAGCCGTTTGTTGCCGAGGGTAAAGACGTGCTGCACCTGACGTTGTCGTCGGGTATTTCGGGCACGTATGGATCGGCCTGCGTCGCGGCGCAGATGCTTGCGGATCGCTATCCCGAGGGCGGCAAGGTGCGCGTCATCGATTCGCTGGCGGCGTCTTCGGGCTTTGGCCTGTTGTTGGAATATGCCGCCGATGTGCGCGATAGCGGGGCTTCACTCGACGAGACGGCTGCCTGGATCGAGGAGCACAAACTCAACCTGCACCACTGGTTCTTCTCGACCGATCTGTCGAGCTACCTGCGCGGCGGTCGCATTTCGGCCGCGAGCGCGATCATCGGCACGGCGCTTAAGATTTGCCCGCTTATGACGGTCGATTGCGAAGGTAAGCTGTCGCCACGTGAGAAGATTCGCACTAAGAAGCGCGCGATTTCCGAGATGGCTAAGACCATGATGGCACACGTACAGGACGGTGCAGATTATTCGGGTAAGTGCATCATGTCGCAGTCGGCGTGCCGCGAGGATGCTGAGGCGGTCGCGGCACTGATTGAGGAACAGGTTCCGCAGCTTAAAGGCAAGATTGAGATCAATGACATCGGTACTCTGATTGGCTCGCATACCGGACCTGGTACGGTGGCGCTCTTCTTTATGGGCGACAAGCGCGTGGATTAATTTGCCCCATCACGTCGCTGCATGATTGCTCAAACGAAAACGGCCCGCCTCACGTTTGTGGGGCGGGCCTTGCTGTTGCGGCTAGCGTTTCTTTCCGCGGAAGAAAAAGCCGTGCAGTGACGGCTTGAGGCCGCGGTTGGCGCGATGCTCCTCGACGCGCTCGTGGATCGAAGCGACGCGCTCGATGACTTCGTCGGGAATCGGCACATCGGGATTCATGTTCTCGACTTGGCTGACCTCGGCGGCGGCGACCTGGTCGATAATGGGCACGTTGTCGCGCGAGATGACAGGTGTGGCGTCTTCCTTCATCTTGCGATAACGCTGCATCATGTCGGTCTGTAGCTGCTGGGCCGAAGGCGGTGTCCAGATGATGGCGTTGGCGCCGGCGGCGATGGTCTCGCGAATGCTCTCGGGCGTCTTGCCGCCCGGCGCGATAAGCGGCAGGTTGGGATAGTGCTCGCGCAGCTCGCGTAGGACCTGGGGCGTGTTCTTGCCGGCGGCGATGTTGAGAATCTTGGCTCCGGCGCGCACCTTGGCGTGAGCATCGTCGTCGCAGCGAACGACCGTGGCGATGACGGGGATGTCGGCGATGTTGGTGATGTGCTCGACCATTTCGGCAGTAGCGGGGGAGTTGACCACGCAGCCCGCCGCGCCTTGCATCTCGGAAACGGCCGCCATCTGCACGGAGCGCTTACCGGTGGTGGTGCCGCCGCCAACGCCCACAAAGACCGGGCACTCGGCAACGGTCAGCAGCGCCTGCGTAATGGCGGGCTGCGGCGTGAAGGGGTAGACGGCAAACACGGCGTCGGCATTGGAGTTGCGGATGACCGCCACGTCGGTGGTGTAGATGAGCGATTTGATGCGGCGGCCAAAGAGCGTAAAGCCGCTGGCCTCCTCGATCTCATCGGGCATACGGAGGGCCGCCTTGCGCAGGCGTCCGTCGATGGGCAGCGGCTCCATGGGCAAAAGGCCGTTGGGGGTTACGGCCACCTGGGGCTCGGTAAATTCGTCTGCAAGCTCAACCTCGGAGAAGTCGACCGAGGCGACGACGTCTTCGTGAACCTCGGCGGGCACATCGATGGGGGCTTGATCGTCGGTCGCGGCGGGCGTATCGAAGGAGCTGGTGCCGACAAAGGCGTCGACGCGCTCGTTCAAATCGTTGAGAGAATCCATGGCGGTCCGTTTCTATGTTGTGCGCCCGTCAGCGTGCGACCGGCGCTACGATTGCTAAATCGTTTGACGAGTTGATTTTTCCCCGCCGCGCCATCCGTTAGACTGAAGGGCTGGCGAACGTGAAGGAGCTGTGGTGGCGGGAATCGAGGTGCTATCTTGAATGTCCCGTATACAAAAGAGAGGTGACGCGGTATGGAATTCTCGGCAATGTTAGGCTCGATTGGCCTATGCGTGGGCGCAATCATTGCCGCCGCGGTCATCTACTTTGCGGTCACGGCCATTAAGGGCAAAAAGGCCGAGCGCAAGGAGCGCGAGGCACTTAAGCAGTGCCGTGACCAGCAGGACAAGCGCGCACGGAGATAGTTTGTTGAGTTTTGAATCCGTGCGCTAGCTGCGTTTTCGGACCAGGGCGATATAGAAGCCCTCAAAGTCGCGACTGGGCGGAATGGTCAGCGTGCCGGGCATGCCGTTGGCAATGGCCGAGACGTGGCCCGCGGCAATGGCCTCGGTAAGGGCGTTGCACTCGATGCGCGGTTCCTCACCGGCTTCGCGGGCGCGGCGTGCTTCGCTTTCACTCGGCGTGCTGTCGAGGGGGATGAGCTCGCAGTCCATGTGCTTGTCGAGGGCCTCTTGCAGGGCATCCTCGTTTTCCTGCGGCAAGATCGAACATGTCGAATAGACGAGCGTGCCGCTCGGTTTGAGGGCCCCCATGGCGCGATCCAGAAGTGCTCGCTGCGATCGGGCGCACTTGCTCAGCAACTGCTCGGTGAGGCCGCGCAGGCTTTTCTCGTTGCCGCTGATGACGGTGCCCGTGCCGGTGCAGGGAGCGTCGAGCAGGATGCGGTCGAAGCGGAAGAACTCGTCGAGCTCGCGTGCGTCGATGCGCATGACGGGCACGTTTTTGGCACCCTGGCGATGGAGGTTTGACTCGAGCTTTTCGGCGCGGGGAATGCTCATCTCGCAGGCCGTGAGGTGTGCCTGGCCCTGGGTGAGGGCGGCGATCTGCGTTGTCTTGCCGCCAGGGGCTGCGCACATGTCGAGGATGTCCTCGCCGGCCTGAGCGCCCAGGACCAACGGCGGCATCATGGACGACAGACTTTGCAAGTAGATCTTGCCGTCGCGGTAGATGTCGAGGTCCCACAGATCAGAAACCTGGGCCTCGGGCAGGATAAAGGCGTCTGGGTACCAGGCGACGGGGTTGTGGGCGATTCCGGCGGCATCGAGCGCCGCAGCGATGTCCTCGGCGGTCGCCTTGAGCGTATTGGCGCGCAGCGTGACCGGGCGTGTGGCCGCGGCGCCGAAGCCCTCGATCATGAGCTCGGCATCGGCGGGCGCATAGGCGCCGGCGACCGTGTCGACCATAAAGCGCGGCAGGTCGGCGGCGCAGGGAAGGGCGGCAAGCTGGTCGGAAAGCTCGGTGGAGGCAAACTGCCTAAGCTTGAGCTCGGGCTTAACCTGCTTTTTCTGCTTACGACGACGCGGCTTGGACATCCGTTTTTCCTTCCCGTCCCAAATTGACTACTTTCCGGGTACGCCGTTGCTGGCGTGCTTTAGTACTGGCTCTCGTGCTTGCTAAAGAAGTCGAAGCGCGGGGGCAGCGGCTTCACTCGGTGCTCGCCGGGCTTCTCGCCCAAGCTCTCCACAAACTCATCCGTGGAGGCGAAGATGTTATCCCAGCTAAAGAAGGCGACCGGGTCAACGTCGAAGTACTCGCAGATGAGCTCGCAGCCGGCCGGCACGATGCCGTGCATGAGCACGGTCGCCACGCGCAGCTCGGTGAAGGCGTCGACGAGGGCCTGCGTCATGGCGGCGTTGGCTGGCTCACCCTCGAGCTTGTTGGCGGCCTTGGAGGCGTCGCTCCAGCGCTTGTTGGCGGCGCGCAGGTAGTCGTCGCACACGGCAAGCGCGCGGTGCGTCTCGAACTTGTACATGGCCTGCTCAAAGGCAAGGGTTGCCTGCTGGGCGGCTTCGACCACGGTGTCAGAAGCGGCACCAGCGGGGATGCAGCCGTTGCGGTAGGGGCTCTCGTCGCCTTCCTTGACGGCGACGCCGTAGAAGCAGCTGCGGGCCAGGCGGTTGAACACGCCGGTCAGCAGCGCGCTCTCCTTAAGGGCCGGGTCGATAACGCGCTTGTCGTCGCAGGCGCGCACCTCGATGCCGTCCTTGTCCTTGCCGGTCACACGCGTGTCGTATGCCTTAGGGCTAAAGCTCACTGGCTTCTCGGACAGGCCGAGCGACAGCCAATGTGCGCGCATCTGCTCGCAGGTGTAGTGGTTGAGTAGGTCGTCTGCCGGCGGGGGAGGCGTCTGCGAGGACGAGCTGGCCTTTTTGCCCATGTAGAGCAGGTGGTAGCAGGCGCTGACAGTGCTCTGCGTGAGGTCCCAGCCCAGGGCCTCCCACATGGCGGTCTGAGCGATGCAGTAGAAGTAGATGTTGTCCTGACCGATAAACTGGTAGATCTGAGCGTCGTCAGAGCACCACCAGTCGCGCCAGTCGAGCGAGCTGTGCTGGTAGGTGGGCGCGGGGACCTGCGTGGAATCGGCGGCGGGCTCGCCCATGAGGGCGGCATCCTGGGCGGCGACGCCCTCGGTCACGCCGGCGGCCTTGGCATCGCGCGCGAGCACGGTACGCGTATAGCTGATGGGCGCCCACAGGCTCTCGGGCCAGCACCAGCAGGTGACGTCGGAAACGCCGTCGACCTGGGGCACCGGAACGCCCCAGTCGATGTTGCCGGTGATGCGAAAAGGCACGAGCGCCTTGCCGCTGCGGAAGCGCACGCCGCCGTTGGCGAGCACCGCGTGGGCGTCGTCGCGCTCCTTCCAGCTGGGGAAGGTGACGGTAAAGCTGCTCTTGTTGCCCTCGGGCTCCAGGACGGTGTGCTCGGGAAGCTGATCCTCGACGGCATCGAAGGCCTCGCGGAACTTGTTCTGGATGTAGAGCTGGGCCGGCAGCAGCCACTCCTCCATGGTCTTGGAGACCACGGAACGAACCTGCGGGTTCTGGGCGAGCTTGGCGGTATAGGTCTTCATAAAGTCGAGGTAGGCCGGCAGGTCGAAGTAGAGGTTGTCGACCGGGCGCAGCTCGGGCACCTCGCCGGTGAGCTGGCTCTTAGGCGCGATGAGCTCCTCGGGCTCAAACTGGTGGCCCAGGTCGCACTCGTCGGCATAGGCCTTCTCGGACTTGCAGCCCTGGATGGGGCAGCGGCCGATCACTTGGCGGCCGTTGAGGAACGTGCCGGCCTTGGCGTCGTAGAACTGCAGCGTGGAGCGCTTGGAGATGGTGCCCTGCTCGTGCAGGCGCTTGATAATCTCGGCGGTCACCTCGTTGTGGATCTGCGCGGCCGGCTCAAGGCCCGAGCCGCCGTAGATATCGCAGCTGATGTTGTAGTTGTTGAGGGTCGCGGCCTGGCGGGAGTGATTGGACTCGACATACTCGCTAATGGACTTATCGTAGCCTTCGTTCTCCTTGAGCTTGCGGTAGCTCTCCATGATGGGCGAGCCATAGCAGTCGGTGCCCGAGGTGAAGATGACGTTCTCGCGGCCCAGACGGTCCCGCAGGAAACGGGCGAAGAAGTCGGCCGGGACAAAGACGCCGCCAACGTGGCCAAAGTGAAGGCCCTTGTTGCCATAGGGCTCGCCGGCGGTAACGATGGCGCGGCGAGGCCAGCTGGGACGGTCGTTCATGGAGTATTTGGATGCCATGGGACTCCTTCGCATATGGTAAGAGCGCGGCCGGGCGTGGGGCTCGGCGGCGCGGTGGTCAATTCGTGCATATCGTTCGACATTATCGCACATGCGGACGGGTACGTGGCAGGGGCGCTATCCTAAGATGCTATGAATGAGAGTTCCAACATACATGCGTTTGAGGACGAGGATTTTCTGCACGCTTGCTTCGTGTGGGGGATGGTCGTAGTCGGCGTGTTTGCCGTGTGCCTGGTGCCGGTGTTTATGCTGCTGGGCGGGCCTGCAGACTTGGATGCGGCTGACGCGGGCGGCTGGATGGCTGTTGTGGGCTGGATAGTCGGCTTGGCTGCGATCTCAATGGCGTCGTTCGCCGTGCACGAGCTGGTGCACGGTGTGTTTTTTAAGCTATTGGCGCCTGCGGGTGCGCATGTGACCTTTGGGGCGAATCGCGAGACGGCGATGATCTATGCCTGCGCCGAAGGCGTTGTGTATTCTCGCCGGCGGTACGTGGCGGTTTGCCTGGCACCGACGGTTGTTGTGACGACAACGCTTGCCCTGGGGTTTGCGTTTTCGGGCTATCCGCTGCTGTGCTATCTGGCGGCCGGCTTGCATTTGTCGGGCTGTGTAGGCGACTGGTATTACGTGCGGACCATTTTGCGCGACCGCCGCATTGTCGCCTGCGAGGATACGTCCTTTGGCGTGCGCTTTTTTGGGTGAGGAGATGTCGATGAAGTCGTTGTTGCTGCATGCGTGCTGTGCACCATGCTCGCTTGAGCCGGTTCGCCTGCTGCGCGAGGAGGGGTTTGAGCCCACGATTTGCTGGACCAACCCCAATATTCAACCGCACGATGAATGGCAGCGTCGCCTGGACGAGCTGCGCCGGTGGTGCGCCGATGGCGACATCGAGCTTATCGAGGCGGGGGAGGACCGTGAGCGTTGGGAGGCCGGCGTGGCCCCGCTGGGCGCCGATCGAGTCCGTCGCTGTCGCGCATGCTATGCCCTACGCCTGGCCGAGGCATGCCGAGTGGCCCAGGAGCGCGGGTTTGAGTTTGTGGGTACGACGCTCGCCGTCTCGCCGTATCAGTTGTTCGAAACCTGCAATGATGTGTTGGAGCGTCTGGCTGCCGCCCGCGGTCTCACTCCGGTGATTCGCGATTTTCGTCCGTATTACCCCGAGGCCACGCGTCGTTCGCGCGAGCTGGGCATGTATCGGCAGAACTACTGCGGCTGCCGATTCTCGGCCGTCGAGGCGGCCATGGACCGCGCCCGCATCCGCGACGAGCGCAAAGCGTCCAAAAAGTAGTTCTTTTGAGCTGACAGCCTGCTAGGATGTAGAGCGGACTTTAGCTATATAAGGAGTATCCGACGTGTCTATGCGTACCGATGATTTTGACTACAACCTTCCTGAGGAACTGATCGCCCAGGCTCCTGCCGAGCCGCGCGACTCCTGCCGCCTGCTGGTGGTGGATCGCAAGGGCTCCCAGGCGGGAACGCCGCTGGAGCACGGCGGTACCGTTGAGCACCGCATCTTCCGCGACATCATCGACTATATCGAGCCGGGCGACGTGCTCGTCATCAATCAGACGCGCGTGATGCCGGCCCGTCTGATCGGTCGCAAGACGGGCTCGGGCGGCGTGGTCGAGACGCTGCTGCTCAAGCGCCGCGAGGATGTTGACCCGCTGGGTCACGTCTGGGAGTGCCTGGTCAAGCCGGGCAAGCGCCTGAAGCCCGGTGCTCAGATTGAGTATCGTGCGGGCGGCGCCCATGCGCCCGAGGGGGCTCCCGTAGTGCTGACGGCCGAGGTCGTCGACTTTGTCACCGATAGCCGCGGCGGCCGCCTGGTGCGTTTTGAGCCGGCCGGTTGCAATGCCGCCGGCGAGCCGCGCACGCTTGACGAGGCCATCCATGCTGCCGGCCACGTGCCGCTGCCGCCCTACATTACCGATTACGAGGGCGATCCCGAGAAATATCAGACCGTGTACGCCATGAAGGAGGAGCACTCGGCTGCCGCTCCCACGGCGGGCCTGCACTTTACTCCCGAGCTCATGGCCGCTATCGAGGCCAAGGGTGCCAAGTTTGCCGCCGTCGAGCTCGAGGTGGGCATCGATACTTTCCGCTTGGTGGAGGAGGACGACCCTACGCAGCACGTCATGCACACCGAGCGCTACCACGTGTCGCAGGAAGTTGTCGACGCCGTGCATAAGGCGAAGGCCGAGGGCCATCGTGTGATCGCTGTCGGTACCACGGCGGTGCGCTCGCTTGAGAGCGCGTTTGACGCCGATGCGCCGGTGTCCGATCCGGCCGTGACGGCGCGCTATTTTGAGGGCCGCGAGGACGGGGCCGATACGCTCGGCCGCGGCGACATCGTGGTACGCGAGAACGCTACGACGCAGCTCTACCTCATGCCCGGCTCGACCTATCACGTGGTCGACGCGCTGATCACGAACTTCCACGTGCCGCGCTCCACGCTCATGATGCTCGTGAGCGCGCTTGCCACCCGCGACCAGATCATGGATGCCTACGCCGCTGCCATCGAGGAGCACTATCGCTTCTTCAGCTTTGGCGATGCGATGCTCATTCAGTAGGTTACGGCGTTTTACCAAACGCCGTAACCGGCCGACGCTGCGCGGGCCGCATTTGGACAATCTGAC
>UQPL01000017.1:0-16583 GCA_900542895.1 uncultured Collinsella sp.
CTACCTATCTCACGCCGCATACCGAGGCCGTTGGCGACATCGAGCTGCTGCGCTCCGTCTTTCGAGCTTGCATGGGTCGCCAGATTCAGCTGCTGTTTGTGACTGGTCCCATGGGAGCGGACGGTGCGGTGGACGTTGCGGGGCAAAACGGCAAGGGCATCATTGCCCGTGCGGCCAACGACCTGTGCCGCTACTATGCGGTCCGCGACGGCATTCAGGCCAAGATCTTGCGCGTGCCGTATCTGTACACCGCCTCGCCCACGCTGGAAGACCCGATTTTGACCCCGCTGTTCGAGGCGTGCTCGCAAGGCTCTGCTGTCATGAGGGCTGGGGCGGACTCACCGCTCGGTGCCCTCTGCGCCGAGGAGCTGGCCGTTCTGGTGCGTCGCATCTTCGACAGCTGGGATGCCACATTCGAGGAACTCGAGGTTCCGGATAGCTTTGCCCACACCGTGGGAGACCTGGGCGAGGCGCTCAAGGGCTTGTTCCCGGGGCTCGACATTACCTACGACGGGGACGCCGTCGTCTCCATTGCTCCGAGCGATACCGTCCGCACGCGCTATGGCTGGTTTCAGCGCTACGACCTGTTGCGCGATCTTTCGACCATTCAAGCGCGTTGGGATGCTGGCCGCGCAAAGAAGGTCAACCCCTTGCGCGCCGCCATCGACCGCATCCAGATGCGCACGCCGCCTATTAAATGCCTGGAGACGGTAGCCGCCTGGGTTCTGTTCGAGGTGCTGGAGCATTTGTTCTCCCAATCGGCCCAGCTCAACGTGCTCGATTATCGCCTGCTCTTCGTGGTGTTGATCGGCACGCTGTATGGCTTGGACTTTGGCTTGGTTGCGGCGCTGCTGGCGTCGGTGGGTTTGGCCGCGAGTTACTTTACTCAGTACGGCTATACCTTTCAGGGCCTGTTCTACGAGCCGTCCAACTGGCTGCCGTTTATTGCGTACTTTGTGGTGGGTGCCGTGTGCGGCTATGTGCAGCTGCGCAGCAGCGAAGCCATTAGGGCGGAGCGCGATCAAAACGAGCTCGTGCGCAACCGCAATACGTTCCTTACGCAGCTCTACCACGACGCGATCGAGGACAAGCGCGCGTACAGGCGCCAGATCGTGGGTCGCCACGACAGCTTTGGCAAGATCTTTGCCGTGACGCAGGAGCTCGACGTATTCAACCCACGCGACATCTATCGCAAGTGCTGCGAGCTTTTGGGCGAGATCCTCGAGAACGATTCGGTGGCGATCTACCATGTTTCGGGCGGGGCATTTGCACGCCTGGTGGCAGCAAGTCCCGCGATTGCCGAAGATGCCGCGCGCTCGCTCACGCTTGAGCAGCTTGCACCTCTTTTGGGCGACGGGGGTCGTTCGAACCTGTGGGTGAACCGCGAGCTGACGCCGGGGCTTCCCATGTTTGGATACACGATCGAGCGCGACGGGGCACCCGCCGTGTTGATCTTTGTGCGTAGTGCGGCCGAAAACCAAATGACCCTCTATTATCAAAACCTGTTCCGCATCTTGTGCGGGCTGGTCGAAAGCGCGCTGGGCCGTGCCTTTGACTATGAGGCGGTGGCGCAGGATAAACGCTGCGTTGACGGCACTTGCGTGCTCAAGCAGGCTGCCTTTGGCCAAGAGCTCGCGGCGGAGCAGGCGCTGGCAGATAGCAAGATGGGGAGTTTTTTGCTCCTGCGCGTGGTACCGGGCATGGAGCCTGTCGGCGAGCTGGTGGGCGCAATTGGGTCAGCAATCCGCGAGAGCGATGCGGCGGGCTTGGTCGACGGCGACGTGCTCTACCTGCTTATGCGCCAGGCAAAGGCGTGCGATCTTCCCATTATCCGCGAGCGCCTGAGCGCAAAGCAGATTGCGGTGGAGCCCGTCGACGGCGAGGACATCGTGGCGCTGCTGCGGCACATCTCTTACGCCGGTGACGGTGAGGGGGGTGCCGCTTGATCTCGCTTTTCGTTGCTGCCGTCTTGCTGCTGATTCATGCGCTGGTTTGCCTGATGCTGTGGACGCTCATGAAGCTGGGCCTGCTGCCGGTGCGCGGGCACATGCTGGCTGTGATAGTGCTGGTGCCGCTGTGGGGCCCGTTGCTGGTGGTTCTGCTATCGGTCCGCAGCGCGGTGTTTGGCGAGGGGCTGAAAGAGTCTGCGCTGGAGTCGCTGCGCTTTAACGACGACCTGCATCGCAGCATCCTGGTGCACGACCGTGACGCCGATGCGGGCGTGGTCCCGCTCGAGGAGGCGCTCATCGTCAACGACCCGGCATACCGGCGCCGCCTAATGCTCTCCATGCTCACCGAGGAGCCCGACGCGTACCTGGCGCAGCTGCAGGCGGCTAAGCTTAACGACGACGTTGAGGTGGCGCACTATGCCGCGACGGCGGTGGCGCAGATCTCCAAGGAGTCCGACCTTAAACTGCAGCAGCTGGAGCGTGCCTTTAAGACGGACCCGAGCGCGCAAAACCTCAACGAATACTGTGATTTTCTTGGTGAATACTTGGGCTCGGGCTTGGCTGAGGGGCGCGTTGCTCAGATTCAGCGCCAACAGTACGCGCGCCTGCTTGCGCGTCGCTGCGAGCGCGAGGATACCCTTGAGCTGCGCATTCGATACGCGACGGCGCTGGCCGATGTCGGACAGATCGACGAGGCGCAGGCCGTGACCGACCAGCTGGTACTCGACGTGCCCGAGGAGCAGGAGGTTTGGATGCTTTGCCTGCGCCTGGCCGTGATGCGCCGCGACGGTGACGAGGTCCACCGTGTGATCGATGCGATCGACAATCAGCATGTGTATTTGAGCGCCGACAACCGCGAAAAGTTGGCGTTTTGGCGCGATGGGGAGGAGGCCAGATGAGCGTGGCGCAACATATCCGAGACCGTGTGGGCCGCTTTCGTTGGATGGGACTCCTCGTGGTGTGGGCGGTCTTTATTGCCATGGCCGCCGTGCTGCTGGTGGAGCGTGCCGGCGTGCAGTACAGTGCGGGCCAGCATAAGCTGGGGATGCTTGCCGCCAACGACGCGGTGCCGGCCTCCTCGGCAATCTTTGGCCAAAAGCCCACGTGCCTGGTCATTACCGATTCCGATCAAGCTGGCGTCGAGGACGTAAAGGAACAGTTCGACCAGATCCTGCTCGACATGAAGATCGCGCACCGCGACGTGGACCTTGCCCTGGATGGTGCGGATGCCATTCCCTCGCTGGCCTCCTTCGATCGCGTGATTTTGCTCATGCCGTCGCTCGATGGGCTCGGTACTCACCTGAGCGACATTATGAGTTGGGTGAGTGCCGGCGGTTCGCTTATGCTCGCCATGCCGCCGGATAACTCGAGCTATCTGCAAGTGATTGCCTCCAAGCTTGGCATTGAATCGGCCGGATATGACTATGTAAAAGCCGAAAGCATTGTGCCGAGTGAGGACTTTATGCTGGGCGGGGGAGAGCGCTACGAGCTCTCGGACCCCTTTGATTCGTCGCTTTCAGTATCGCTGCGCGAGACGGCGCGTGAGTGGGCTAAGACTGGCGATGCGGGCGCCCCGCTCATTTGGTCTAATGACTGCGGTAGCGGGCGCACCGTGGTGTGCAATATCGGTATCTATGACAAGGTCATGCGCGGTTTTTACGCCGCGGCGATCAGCTTACTGGGTGATGCCACGGCCTATCCGGTCATCAACAGCGCCGTGTTCTATTTGGACGACTTTCCTAGCCCCGTGCCCTCGGGTGATGGTACTTATATCAAGCGTGACTACGGCCTTTCCATTGCGGATTTTTACACCAAGGTCTGGTGGCCCGATCTGCAAAAGCTCGCGCAAAAATACGGCATTCGCTATACCGGCGTGATGATCGAAAACTACGAGGACGCGGTCAACCAGACCGAGCCCGCGCGACAGGCCGATACCACGCAGTTCCGCTATTTTGGCGGCATGCTGCTGCAGATGGGCGGCGAGCTGGGCTTTCACGGCTACAACCATCAGCCGCTTGCGCTCTGGGACACCGACTATGGTACGTTGTACGTCTACAAGACCTGGAAGAACAAAGAGACGCTCGTCGCTTCGCTCAACGAACTTATCGCGTTTCAGGACGAGGTCCTGCCCAATGCTCATGGCTCGGTTTACGTGCCGCCGTCGAATATCCTTTCGGCTCGCGCGCGCAAGCTTATCGGTACCGATGTTCCGCGAATTAAGACCATTGCCAGTACGTATTTTGAGGATGGCACCGACCTGCCGTACGTGCAGGAGTTTGGCGTGGCGAGCGATGGCATTGTGGAGCAGCCACGTATTGTCTCGGGCGGCATGGTCGACGATTCCTATATGCGGCTGGCAGCCGTGTCCGAGCTCAACATGCACTACGTGAGCACGCACTTTATGCACCCGGACGACCTTTTGGACCCCGATCGCGGTGCCAAGGAGGGCTGGGAGGTCTACAAGGGCGGCCTGGTCGACTACCTGGAGTGGCTTACCAAATCCGCGCCCGACCTGCGGCACCAGACGGCGTCGGAGTGCTCCGGTGCCATCCAGCGTTTTTCGTCCGTGACGGTGAACGTTGATACCAGCGCGGATGCCTGGACGCTCAGCCTGGGCAATTTCCACGACGAGGCGTGGCTCATGTTCCGCGCCAATAATGGCGAGCCGGGTGCGGTGACGGGTGGCGAACTGACGCACCTTCCGGGCAATCTGTATCTGCTCAAGGCCACGGACAAGACGGTGACCATTGCGCGCAAGGAGGGTGGCGATAAATGAGAATCTGCTTGGTGCTCGAGGGTTGCTACCCCTATGTGCACGGCGGCGTATCTACCTGGATGCATGGCTATATCCAGGCCATGCACGAGCATGAGTTTGTGCTATGGGTGATCGGCGCACATGCTGCCGACCGCGGCAAGTTTGTCTACGAGCTGCCCGGCAACGTGGTCGAGGTGCACGAGGTGTTCCTGGACGATGCCCTGCGGCTTTCGGGCGAGCAACATGAAGCCAGTTTTAACGACCGTGAGCGCGAGGCGCTACGCCGTCTGGTGTCGCTCTCTAATCCGGACTGGGATGTGTTATTCGATATCTTCCACCGCCGTCGCGTGCATCCGCTCTCGTTTTTGCAGAGCCGCACGTTTATGGATATCTTTCGCGACGTGTGCCTGGCCGAGTATCCCTACACGCCCTTTGCCGATGCATTCCACACCATGCGCTCCATGTTGCTTCCCGTGCTCTACCTGTTGGGCAGCGAGGTGCCGGTGGCCGATGTGTACCATGCCATCTCGACCGGCTACGGTGGCCTGCTCGCCTGCCTGGGCTCAAGCGTTCACCATGCGCCGGTGCTGCTGACCGAGCATGGCATCTATACCCGCGAGCGCGAGGAAGAGATCATTCGCGCCGATTGGGTGGTGCCGTCGTTTAAGGACCGCTGGATCCGCTTTTTCTACCTGCTTTCGGAGGAGATCTACCGCCGCGCCTTCCGCGTGACGAGTTTGTTCCATAACGCCCGCAAGACGCAGATTGATATGGGCTGCGATGCGGACAAATGCCTGGTCATCCCCAACGGCATCCAGTTCGATCGCTTTAAGGATATTCCCTTAAAGACCGATGACGGCTGGGTGGACATTGGCGCGGTGGTGCGCCTGGCTCCCATCAAGGACGTCAAGACTATGATCTATGCCTTCTTTGAGCTGCACGAGCGCCTGCCCAAGGTGCGCCTGCACATCATGGGCGGCGTGGACGACGAGGAGTACGGCGCCGAGTGCCACGCGCTGGTCGAAACCCTGGGCGTGCGCGACCTGATCTTTACCGGCCGCGTCAACGTGGTCGAGTACATGGAAAAGCTCGACTTTACCATTTTGACGAGCATCTCCGAGGGCCAGCCGCTCAGCGTACTGGAGTCGCTTGCAGCGCGCCGTCCCTGCGTGACGACCGAGGTGGGCTGCTGTCGCGAGCTTCTCGAAGGCGCCCCGGGCGACGACTTTGGCGTGGCGGGTTTTGTGACGCCGCCTATGTATCGCAAGGGCTTGGCCGATGCCATGGAACGCATGTGCACAAGCCGCGCTCGTCGCATTGAGATGGGGGAGCGCGGGCAGCGTCGCGTTGCCACGTACTTCTTGCACGAGCAGATGCTCGCCAACTATCGCGCGCTATACGATGAGACGGCGCGTGCGTTTGACCTGTCCAGAGAGGGGGAGTAGCCGGTGGCCGGAATCGGTTTTGAGCTCAAGCGCCTGTTTAGGCGCAAGGGCCTGTTTGCCACGATGCGCGCTTACGGCTACGCCGGCATTGTGTGCACGGGCCCCATGCTGCTGGGTGTGCTGCTCCAGGTGGGTATCTTGGTGCTGTGCGGTCTGTGGGGCGTGGGGCGCGCTAACCAGGACTTGCTGGTGTGCATGGTGACCTATACGCTGCTGGCGTCGCTCACGCTCACGAGCTTTTTCTCCATGCCGGTCACGCGCTTTTTGGCTGATATGTTGTTTGCCGAGCGCGAGGATGAGATACTGCCTTCGTTTTGGGGCTCCAACGCCATCATGCTCGTTGCGGGCACGGTGCTCTACGGCGTCTTTTTGCTGTTCTCGGGCGCCACGCTGCTGCAGGGGCTGCTGTGCCTGTGGCTGTTCAACATTATGATCGTCAACTGGAACGGCATGAGTTACCTCACGGCCATCAAGGACTACCGCGGCATTCTGTGCAGCTTTGCGGCTGCCATTGGCGTGGCGTGCCTGTGCGCCCTGGCCGCGCTGGCGCTGGGACTGCCGCCGGTCGAGGGCCTGTTGGCGTCAATTGCTCTGGGCTACGGCGTCATGCTCGCCTGGGACGTGGTGCTGCTGTACCGGTATTTTCCTCAGAGCGACCGCAGCCCCTGGCCCTTTTTGCGGTGGCTCGATCAGTTTATGCCGCTGGCGCTCACGGGTCTGTTAACCAATCTGGGACTCTTTGCGCACCTGGTGATTATTTGGGCCGGTCCCATTGGCGTGCAGGTCAAGGGCTTGTTTTATGGTGCGCCCTACTACGATGTGCCGGCGCTCATTGCGTTTTTGACGATCCTGGTCACGACCGTCAACTTTGTGGTCTCGGTCGAGGTCAACTTCTATCCGCGCTACCGCGACTACTACAGCCTGTTCAATGACGGCGGCGTGGTAGGCGACATTGTGGTGGCCGAGGAGGAGATGCTCTCCACGCTTAACAGCGAACTGCGCTTTTGTGCGCTCAAGCAGCTGTTTGTGACCGCGGCGGTCATTTCGCTCGAGACCACGGTGCTGTCGGCCCTACCGTTGGGCTTTAACAACCTTATGCACGGGTATTTTCGCACGCTGTGCGTGGGCTATGGCCTGTATGCCGTGGGCAATACGGTGATGCTCATCTTGCTGTACTTTACCGACTATAAGGGGGCCGTGCTGGCTTCGGGCCTGTTTGCCGGTGTGGCCGGGCTGGCGACTGCCGTTTCGTTGCTATTGCCGCAGCAGTTTTACGGCTTTGGCTTTTTGTTGGGTGCGGCGGTGTTTTTTATCGTGGCGCTGCTGCGGCTCGATACCTATACCGCCAACTTGCCGTATCGTATCCTGAGCCAGCAGCCCATTGTGGCGACCGACAAGACGGGTCGCTTTACACAGCTGGGCCGCTTGCTCGACCGTGCCGAACAGCGCTATGAGGAAGGCCGACATATGGGCGTGCCGCACGGCGCGTTTGAGCGCGCAGTAGTTCGCGTGTATCGCAAGCATTGGGGAGGTTCTGATGACCGATAGGATGATGTCTCGCCGTCGCCTGTTTGAGGCGGCTGCCGGTGCGCTGTTGCTTTCGGGCTGCTCGGTGCAGGAAGACTCCTCGACCAAAAAGGTCAAAAAGCAGGACAAGATTAAAAAGGCTGAGGCCTCGAATGAGGCCAAGCACCTGCGCGACAAGGACGAGCTCTACGAGGTCTACGATGACTCGGGCATTGTGACCATGTACCTGACCGTCTCGCGCGGTAACAGGTCCGAGAACACCGACCACAGCTGGGCCGAGATCAATACGTACTCGGTGTATGACTATGCCGACATGGGTGTGACGCGCTATCAGGTTATGGGCCTGCTGCAGCCGGGCGACGAAGATGGCCCGGTGGCCGGCGAGGTTGGCTATGGCGAGGAAGCGCCCAATGCCACCGTGCAGGTGCGCGGTCAGACATCGAGCAATAACTCGCAAAAGAATTACAAGGTGGAGCTCAAAAAGGGCAAGGGTACCTGGCGCCAACAGCGCGCGATTGCGCTCAACAAGCACATGGGCGAGGGTATGCGTTTTCGCAACAAGATGGCCTACGACCTTATCCGCGGGATTCCCCAGATGATGGGCCTGCGCACGCAGTTTGTGCATCTGTGGGTGTGCGACCAGACCGAAAAGTCCAACGATACCTTTGAGGACTACGGCCTGTTTACGCAGGTGGAGCAGCTCAACAAGACGGCGCTTAAGGCACATGGCCTGGATAAGAGCGGGCACCTGTACAAGGTGAACAGCTTTGATTTCCATCGCTACGAGGACACTATTAAGCTTGCCGATGATCCCGACTACAACCAGGCAAACTTTGAGGGCATGCTCGAGATTAAGGGCGATTCGGACCACACCAAGCTCATCGAGATGCTCGATGCGCTCAACGATGAATCGCACAAGATCGATGATGTGCTCGATACCTACTTTGATACCGAGAATCTGGTCTATTGGCTGGCGTTTCAGATCTTGACGGGCAACTGCGATACGCAGAACCGTAACTGCTATCTGTACAGTCCTCTCAACTCAAATTCCTGGTACTTTTTAGATTGGGATAACGACGGCATGCTGCGCAAGCTGGAGCTTTCTCTTACCGGGTTTTCGGACTACGCGAGCTGGGAGCGCGGCGTGAGCAACTACTGGGGCAACGTGCTGTTTAACCGTGCGTTGCGCAGCAAGTCGTTCCGCAGCGAACTCGACCGTGCCGTCAAGGACCTGCGCTCGTATATGACCGAGGCACGCCTGAGCAAGATGGTCAAGCACTACCGCGAGGTTACTGAATCGCTGGTCTTTGCTTCGCCCGATATCGATAATCTGCCTGTCACCAAGGACCAATACGAGCAGATTGCCGCGGCGATTCCTTCCGAGATCGAGGAGAACTATAAGAGCTTTCGCGATAGTTTTAAAAAGCCCATGCCGTTCTACATCGGCGTGCCGCAGATCGATAACGGCAAGCTGCGCATTAACTGGGATGCGTCCTACGATTTTGAGGCGCGCGACATTCGCTACACCGTTGAGCTTGCGCGCGACTATGCCATAAGCGACGTGGTCTTTAAGGCCGAGGATGTGCTGCTTCCCGAGGTGACCTGCGATGCGCCCGATACCGGCCAGTATTTTGTGCGCGTGCGTGCCACCAACTCCGACGGCTATATGCAAGATGCGTTTGACTACTATGTGACCGACGACGGCAAGCACTACGGCATGAAGTGTTTTTACGTGCAAGACGGCGGTAAGGTCGTGGAGGATACGTATGAGGAGGGCTAGCGCGCTGCTTGAGCGCCTGGCGGCACCGCCTGTGCGTGCCACGCAGGAGCGTTACCGCCACGAGCTCAAATATCTCATTAACGAGGGCGAGCACGCCGCGCTTGCCTGTCGCATGGCGCCGGTGTTTAAGCTAGACAAACATGCGCGGGCGGGCGGTTACACCATTCGCAGCCTGTATTTTGACGACTACTGCAACTCGGCCTACGAGGAAAAAGACGCCGGCATTCTCATGCGCAAAAAGTATCGCGTTCGCATCTATAACGGCAGCGACAAGGTGATTAAGCTCGAGCGCAAAAAGAAGTACGGCAGCTGGATCTATAAGGAGGACGCGCCGCTCACACGTGGCGAGTTTGAGCAGATTCTGGCTGGCGACTACGGCTTTTTGCTGAGGAGCCCTTATCCGCTCTGTCGCGAGTTCTACATCGAGTGCATCTGCAACATGATGCGCCCACGGACCATTGTGGACTACGAGCGCGAGCCGTGGGTGATGGACGAGGGCACCGTGCGCATTACGTTTGACATGAATGTGCGTGCCGCGGTGGGAAGCTTCGATATCTTTGACGTGACGCTGCCCGCGTTGCCGGTCCTGGAGCCCGGTAAGCTGGTGATGGAGGTCAAGTTTACGGAGTTTTGCCCGCAGCTGGTGCGCGATATGGTGCCGCCGGGCGCGGCCGAACTCACGGCGGTCTCTAAGTACTGCCTGTGTTATGACAAGACCGCCTACCTGCGCGGATTTAATTACTGGGAATTGGATTTTGGGAACCGAGGGGATATTTAGACCATGAGCACCAGGGACTTTTTTAAGAACTCCGTCTTGGAGGCGTTTGGTCAGGTCGACCCTGCCAAGATCGGCCTGTCGCTGCTCGTGGCGCTCGCCATGGGCATCCTGATCTATTACGTGTACAAGCGCTTTTTTACCGGCGTGGTGTATTCGCGCAGCTTTGCCGTGACGCTTGTGGGCATGTGCGTGCTCACCTGCATGGTCACGCTCGCGATCTCGACGAACGTGGTCATCTCGCTCGGTATGGTCGGTGCTCTGTCCATCGTTCGCTACCGTACGGCGGTCAAGGACCCGCTCGACCTGCTGTACCTGTTTTGGGCCATTACCACGGGCATTACGGCGGGTGCCGGCATGTACGCACTCGTGGGGCTCACGGCGGTGGTGATCGTGGTGATGATCGCCGGCTTTGCGAGCCACCAGGACAAGGCGCGCGTGTACATGATGGTCATCCACTACACGGGCCAGACCACCGGCGACGATATCGTGCGCGCGTTTGGGCGCACCAAGTTCACCGTCAAGTCCAAGACCATGCGCGGCGACAAGGTCGAGATGGCCGTCGAGGTGTTCTCTGACGGTGTGGACATGCCCTATGCCGACGCCATTCGCGCGCTCGACGGCGTTGAAGACCTGACGCTCATCCAGTACAACGGCGAGTACCACGGCTAACTTTGTTCCGGCGTTTTAACAAACGCCGGACCGCTCGACGCTGCGCGGGCATCTGCCGGGCGATCTGCCGCTCAAACCGTCGCTCGCGTACATAAAGTACGCTTCGCTCCTCTTTCGCGGCACCTCGCCACGGCAGCTGCCCGCTCGCTGGCGTATGCTCGACCTGGGTGGGCCGATTTGGTTCGCATGCCGTCTTCACGGGTATCATGGTGAAAGCGATTTCAATGACAGGGGTGCTCGTGGTAAAGATGAAAGATGTGGCCGAGCTGGCGGGCGTTTCGAGCGCCGCCGTCTCGCGCTACCTCAACGGTGGATATATCTCGGCGGATAAGGCCGAGCGCATTAAGCAAGCGATTGAGCTGACCGGATACGTGCGGTCCAGCCAAGCTCGCGCGCTGCGCACCGGCTCCACCAAGCTCATCGGCGTCATCGTGCCTAAGATCAACTCGGAATCCGTGAGCCGCATTACCGCCGGCATTGGCCAGGTGCTCGGTCGCCGTGGCTACCAGATGCTGCTTGCCAATACCGACAACGAGGCCGATCGCGAGCTCGAATACCTCGATTTATTCCAAAACCACCCGGTTGATGGCATCGTGCTGGTGGCAACTATGATCACCGACGAGCATCGCCGGGCGATTGAGTCGTGCCGCGTGCCCATCGTACTGATCGGCCAGAATGTTGAGGGCACGGCGTGTGTCTATCACGACGATTACGAGGCTGCCTTTGAGCTCGGCCGTGCGCTTGCGGGTCGGGTGGATGGCAAGATCGCCTACATTGGAGTTACCGAAGAGGACCGCGCGGCCGGTTATGACCGCCGTCGCGGTTTTGAGGCCGGCTTGGGCGCCGTGGACGTTGTGCTTGATCCGAGCCTGATTCGCCAGGGGTCCTTTACGCTCGACTCGGGCTATCGCGCTGCGCGCGAACTTCTCTCCGTCGATCCCGATGTTTCGTTTATCGCGTGCGCGACCGACACTATGGCGGCCGGCGCCCTGCGCGCTTTTGACGAGCTGCGCGGCGTGGGCGAGGGCGTGCGTCGCGTGAGCGGTTTTGGCGACAACGCGTTTTTGCGCGCGCTGACGGGCGGCATTCCCACTGTGCATTACGGCTACCTGACCAGTGGCGTCGAGGCCACCAGCATGCTGCTCGACACGCTCGATGGCGTAGAGGGGGAGCGCGGTCTAAAGTCGCTCAAGCTCGGCCATCAGCTCATGAATGTCTAGTCCTTGGACGCGTCTGCCTGCCTTTGAGTCCCCAGTTTTTGTTTCAAAACTACCATTCGCCGGCTTTTTCCTACCGTTCACCCTACTGTGAAAACGATTACAGACATATGAAACTGAAAACGATTACAGTGTAAGTGTCAAAGATGGCCGGGTGCAGATCGCCCGTTGGAGGAAAGGGAAGTCATGGACTACCGCAAATCAGCCCAAGAGGTGCTCAACAACATCGGTGGCGCCGGCAACGTTGTTTCGGCCGCACACTGCGCCACGCGTCTGCGCCTGGTGATTGCCGATAACGCCAAGGTCGACAAGGAGGCCCTCGAGAATATCGACGGCGCCAAGGGCGTCTTTGAGGCTCAGGGCCAGCTCCAGATTATTTTTGGCACTGGCACCGTCAATAAGGTCTACGACGAGTTCATTGCGCTCAGCGGCGTCGAGGCTGCCACCAAGGCCGAGGTCAAGGAGGCCGCGGCGCAGCAGCAGAACATCTTTATGCGTGCCATTAAGGTGCTCGGCGACGTCTTTGTTCCCATCATCCCCGCCATCGTTGCTTCGGGCCTGCTGCTGGGCATCATGAGCGCCCTCAACTTTATGGCCTCCAACGGCTTTATCGCGCTCGACACCAATAACTTCATCTACAAGATCGCCGACCTGGTCTCGGGAACGTCCTTTGGCATTCTGCAGATCCTGATCGGCTACTCCGCGGCTAAGGCCTTTGGCGCAAACCCGTACCTGGGTGCCGTCGTCGGCGGTGCGTTCATCAATTCCTCGCTTCAGAGCGCCTACACGGTTGCCTCCGAGGGCGTGCAGACCATGGTCACCGTCATCCCCGGCGTCTACAGCTTTGAGTGGGTCGGTTATCAGGGCCACGTGATCCCCATCGTCATCGCCTGCGCCATTCTGGCCTTCCTCGAGAAGCGCCTGCACAAGATCGTTCCCGAGATGTTCGACCTCTTTGTGACCCCGCTTGTCTCGGTGTTCGTGACCGTGCTTGTGACGCTCGTTGCCGTCGGCCCCATCTTTGTCTGGGCCGAGAACGCCATCCTCGGTCTGATCCAGGCCCTGCTGACCCTGCCCTTCGGCATCGGTTCCTTTATCGTCGGCCTGTTCTATGCCCCCACGGTCGTTACCGGTATCCACCAGATGTACACCGCCATCGACCTGGGCCAGCTCGCCCAGTACGGTGTGACCTACTGGCTGCCCATCGCCAGCGCTGCCAACATCGCCCAGGGTGGCGCTGCGCTCGCCGTTGCCTTTAAGACCCGCGATGCCAAGATCAAGGGCCTGGCGCTTCCTTCGGCTCTGTCCGCCTTCATGGGCATTACCGAGCCTGCCATCTTTGGCGTGAACCTGCGTTTCTTTAAGCCCTTCATCGCCGGCTGCATCGGCGGCGGTTGCGGTGCCCTGGTCTGCGCGCTCACCTCGCTTGCTGCTTCCGGCACCGGCGTTACCGGTATCTTCGGTATCCTGCTGTGCCTGGCCCAGCCCGTGCAGTACGCGATCATGTTTGCGGTCGCCGCGCTGGTTTCCTTTGGCGTCTCGTTTGTCCTGTACAAGGACGAGCCCAAGGCTTCCGAGCAGGCCTAAGAGCTTTTGATTGAGGGGTGCCCGCGGGTTGTATGCTCGCGGGCGTTTCCCGTATCTGGTGCCGACCTCTGGCGCCTTGTTACTTTCGATCCGTTAGGACTTTGATATGTCTAATGCACTTGGTCGCGACCTTGCAAAGCTGGTTGCCGCTGTTGACGCTGCCGCCTCTGAGTGCGGTCATGGCGTGTATGGTCAGCACTTCCATAATATGCCGCCCGCGGGTTGGCTCAACGACCCCAACGGTCTTTGCCAAGCAGGCGGCGTGTTCCACGCTTATTTTCAATATGCGCCGTTTGATGTCGAGGGTGGCGTTAAGGCCTGGGGTCATGCGACGAGCCGCGACCTTATGACGTGGGACTACGTTGGCGCCCCATTGCTGCCCGACGAGCCGTTCGATTGCCATGGCGTGTATTCGGGCTCCGCGCTTGCCGAGGACGGTCGCATTCGCGTGCTTTATACGGGCAACGTTAAGCTTTCCGATGCAGACGGCACGTACGACTACGTCAATACTGGCCGCCGCGCCGATACTGTTTATGTCGAGAGCGTTGATGGCCTTGCCGGTCGGGAGTTCAGCCAAAAGCGCGTGGTGCTGGCGTCGGAGGACTATCCCGAGGATCTGACGTGCCACGTGCGCGATCCCAAGGTGTGGCGTGACGCGGACGGGCGTTATCACATGGTGCTGGGTGCGCGTCGTCGAGTTGACGGGCCGCACGTCGAGAGCCGTTTTTGCGCCATGCATGGCGAGGGCGCCGGTCGCGATGTTGGCGAGATCTTGGTGTATGGCTCGGCTGACATGCTTAGTTGGGAGCTCGAGACCCGCGTGTGTGCGCCCGAGCGCTTTGGGTTTATGTGGGAATGCCCCGGCTATATCGAGCTCGGTGCGAATGGCGATACCGCTGCATTTTTGTCATTCTCGCCTCAGGGCCTTGAGGGCGGTCGTTGGAACCGCGGCAATGTGTATGCCGCTGGCTACATGCCTGTAACGGGCGACATCACTGGTGGTGACGGTGCCTATGAGCTGGGGGAGTTCCGTCTGTGGGACGCCGGTTTTGACTTCTATGCTCCGCAGGAGTTTACGTCCGAGGACGGTCGCCACATTCTAATCGGCTGGATGGGCATGCCCGATGAGCCGACCTATGGCAACGACCCCACCGTGGCGTGCGGCTGGCAGCACTGCATGACGGTGCCGCGTGAGCTTACAGCCGGTGCCGGCGGCGTGGTACTGCAGCAGCCGGTGCGCGAGATCGAGCACCATTATGCCTCGGTGCGTGTGGGGGCGGGCTCGTTGGAGGTTGCCGACGATACCTGCTTTGACGTTGTTGTCGACGGTGTCGACGGCGCGTTTACCGCGACCGTTGATGGCGAGCTGAAGCTGGCGTTTGTGCCCGCCGAGGGCGAACTGCCCTCGCGTTTTGAGATGCGATTTACCGATGAGGGTCGCGATTCTGCCGGCTGCGGTCGTACCGTGCGCTGGGAGCCCGTCGACGAGGTGCGCAACGTGCGCATTGTTGGCGATGTCTCGTCGGTCGAGGTGTTTGTGAATGATGGCGCGCTCGTGTTCTCGACGCGCATCTATCCCGAGGCCTATGGCGTGACCGTTGACGCTCCGGGCGCGAGCGTGACCTATCACACGCTCAACATCTAGGCGATTCGTCGCATATCGGCGCTATACTGCAGCCGTTGCCCACGATGCGGGAAACATCCGCATCGTGGGTTTTTGTTAATGAAGGGAGGTTGCCGTATGGGCGTGCAGCAGCTAGAAGAGGCCTGGGCTTTGAGGAACGGCGCGCGTGAGGCGCGGTTGCTTGTGGCCTCGCATGTGCCAGCAGCGCTGTCGCAGCTGGGGATTGTGCGTCCCGGTGACCGCCTGGTGGTCTTTGCGGACGACTTTGCCGATGCGTTTGCGAGCGGATTTGACGGCTGCGATGTTGTGATGGTGGGGGAGCCGTCTGTCGAGGCGTTTGCTGCGGCGTCCGGTGGCTTTGCCGGCTCGTTTGACGCTGAGGGTCCGCACCTGTGGTGGTTCGTCAACTCCATCGGCGGGTTTGGTCTGCGTGTGCCTGATCTTCGTGCGCTGGGTCGGGCGGCGCGTGAGGCCCATGCGCTGCTGGTTGTGGACAACACCGTGGCGTCAGCTTTTGGCTGCGATTCGCTGCGGCTGGGTTCTGCGCTGTCGCTCGAGGCGCTCGATCGCGTATGCGCCGGTGATGCTCCGCGCAAGTTGGTTGCCGTATCGGTCGCGCGCTCGCAGCTCAAGCGCCATCGTGTGGATGCCGCGGCCGAGTGCGCGCATGCCCTGCTTGAGGGCTGTGGCTTGGCCAAGTTTGAATTGACTGCTGACGAGGCCGGTGTGCTGGAGCGGGGACTGGACTCGCTCGACGTCCGTATGCAGGCGCATTTCGACCGCGCCCGTGCGCTGGCCGAGTATCTGGCCGCCAACGAGCTGGTGCGCAACGTGCGCTATCCCGGGCTGAGCTCGCATCCCGACCATGCGGTTGCAACGGGAATCCTCGAGCACGGCTTTGGCCCGGCAGTTGAATTTGACCTTATCGAGCGTAGCGCGGGAGAGCTGTTCGATGCTTTGCCCGGGGAGTTTCGCACATCGCCCGCCGGCGGCGCAACGACGCGCCTTTCGGCCCCACGCGGCAAGCAGGGGAGCACCGTCTGCCTCTTCGCCGGTACCGACGACCCCTTGATCGTGGCCGCCACCCTAGACAACGCCCTCCGCAAATAGCTAAATCATCCTCGACTCCATAAGTTGCGGTGAAATATGGATTGATTGGGGGTGCGGACGATTTCTTGGACCGCGCCTAGGCGTATCCAAGCTTCCTGCGGTACTCCATCGGGCTCAGCCACCCGAGGGACTTCTTGATCCG
>UQPL01000018.1:0-16281 GCA_900542895.1 uncultured Collinsella sp.
CACGCGTATCCACATCGACGAGGCGAGGCTCGGGCGTGTCCAAAAGCAGGACCGCTTCGCCACGGGCGTGTTGACGGCGATCGTCGCCATCGTCATGCTCATCGTCGTCTCCATGGTGGCCTATATCCTGTTCGAGGGCATCTCGACGCTGTTCCAGCCGGGCTTTCTCACGGAGCCGTCGCGCGCCAACGGAACGCAGGGCGGCGTGCTCTACCAGCTGTTCGACTCGTTCTACCTGCTGCTGATCACCCTGATCATCTCGGTGCCCATCAGCCTGGGTGGCGCGGTCTTTTTGGTTGAGTACGCACCCGACGGACCCGTCCGCGACATTGCCTCCACCGCCATCGAGACGCTGTCCTCGCTGCCTTCCATCGTTGTCGGCATGTTCGGTTTTCTGGTGTTCTCGGTGCAGCTGGGCTGGAAGTACTCCATTATCTCCGGCGCCGTCGCGCTTACCATGTTTAACATTCCCATCCTGGTGCGTGTGATCCAACAGGCGCTCGAGGACGTGCCGCAGGCCCAGCGCGATGCGTGCCTGGCTATGGGCCTCACCCGTTGGGAGGCCACGCTGCACATCCTGATTCCCGAGGCCATGCCCGCCATCGTGACCGGCATCGTGCTTTCGGCCGGCCGTGTGTTTGGCGAGGCCGCAGCACTGCTCTTTACCTCGGGTATGAGCTCGCCGGTTCGCCTGAACTTCTTGAGCTTTAACCTGTCGAGCCCCACCTGTGCCTGGAACGTGTTCCGCCCCGGCGAGTCGCTCGCCGTGCATATCTACAAGATCTATGGCGAGGGCAGCCCCGAGGCCCAGCAGATCGTTTGGGGTACCGCGGCACTGCTGATGATTTGCGTGCTGCTGTTTAACGTAATCGCCCGCATTGTGGGCAAGCAACTGGCAAGGAAGATGACGGCCGAATGAGCGAGATGAATGTAACGCCCGCAACCGAAGCGGCATCGTCCGACACCCGGGACTTCCTGTCGAGCGTGGGGGAGAGCGAGAAGCGCGTGCGCGTGAGCGGCAAGGCCGTGAGCGACGAGGTCGTGCTCTCCACCAAGGACGTCAACGTGTACTATGGCGACCACCATGCCCTGCACAATACGTCGCTCGACTTTCACAAGGGCGAGATCACGGCGCTCATCGGGCCTTCGGGCTGCGGTAAGTCGACCTTCTTGCGTAGCCTCAACCTTATGAATCGCGAGATTCGCGGCTGCCGCGTGGAGGGCGAGATCAACTACCGCGGGCGCAACGTGAATACCAAGACCGAGAACACCTACGAGCTGCGCCGCTCCATTGGCATGGTGTTCCAGCAGCCCAACCCGTTCCGCAAGTCCATTCGCGACAACATCACGTTTGCGCCCAAGCGCCACGGCATCACCGACCGTGACGAGCTCGACCGCATGGTCGAGGAAAGCTTACGCGGCGCGGCGCTGTGGGACGAGGTCAAAGACAAGCTCGATAAGAGCGCCTATGCGCTTTCGGGCGGTCAGCAGCAGCGTCTGTGCATCGCGCGCACGCTGGCGCTCAACCCCGACGTGATTCTGTTCGACGAGCCCTGCTCGGCGCTCGACCCCATCTCGACGCTGGCGATCGAGGACCTCATGTCATCGATCGTGGCCGACCGCGCCATCGTTATCGTGACGCACAACATGGAGCAGGCGTCGCGCGTGTCCAACCGCACGGCGTTCTTCTACATGGGCGATATGGTCGAGTACGACGAGACTGACGAGATTTTCCAACGGCCCAAGGATAAGCGGCTGAATGATTACCTCACCGGCATGTTCTCCTAGTCCGGGACATGCTTGAGGCCTGCAGCGGCCACGGTTGCCGCAGGACTGATTGGAGAGGCGGGTCATCTCTTGCGGGAGATGGCCCGCCTTTTGCTCTGCGACCGAAACGACCACCACAAAGGGGACAGGCGCCTTCGTGGTGGTTTGGGGTGGGGCTCGCTGCTATCATGGACAACGTTGAATTTCTACGAAGGAGCAGGGCATATGGCGATTCTTTTGGGATGCGATTCCGTCAGCCTAGAGTTTCCCACCAAGCATATTTTCGATAGCGTTACGCTCGGCGTGGGCGAGGGCGACCGTATTGGTATTGTCGGTAAAAACGGCGACGGCAAGTCGACGCTGCTGAGCGTGCTCGCCGGCACGTTGGAGCCCGACGACGGCCGCGTGACGCACCGCCGCGACACGACGATTGGATTGCTCGGCCAAAAGGATAACCTGGTCGATACCGACACCGTGCATCATGCCGTCGTCGGTGACACACCCGAATACGAGTGGGCCTCGAGCCCGCGTACGCGCCAGATTCTGGCCGGCCTTATTAGCGATGTGCCCTGGGAGGGCACGGTGGGCGAGCTTTCGGGCGGCCAGCGCCGTCGCGTGGACCTCGCGCGCCTGCTGATCGGCGACTACGACGTGCTCATGCTCGACGAGCCCACCAACCACCTGGACATGCGCACCATCAACTGGCTCGCGCGTCACTTAAAGGCCCGCTGGCAGCGCGGCCAGGGCGCGATGCTCGTGGTCACGCACGACCGCTGGTTCTTGGACGAGGTCTGCACCAGTATGTGGGAGGTCCACGACGGCCAGGTCGATCCCTTCGAGGGCGGCTACTCGGCATACATCCTGCAGCGCGTGGAGCGCGACCGCATGGCCGCCGTCACCGAGGAGCGTCGTCGCAACATGGCGCGCAAGGAGCTCGCGTGGCTGAGCCGCGGTGCCCAGGCGCGCTCCACCAAGCCCAAGTTTCGCGTGGATGCCGCCCGCGAGCTCATCGCCGACGTGCCTCCCGTGCGTGACGAGCTGGAGCTCAAGCGCCTAGCCGTGAGCCGCCTGGGCAAGCAGGTTATCGATGTGGTCGACGTGGACGCTGGCTATGCGGATACCGATGGCGCGCCCAAGCAGGTGCTCTCTGACGTGACCTGGCTCATTGGTGCGGGCGACCGCTATGGCCTGCTGGGCGAGAACGGCGCCGGCAAGTCCACACTGCTTGACGTGATCCAGGGCAAGATTGAACCCACGCGCGGCCGCGTGAAGATTGGCCAGACAGTGCGCTTTGGCGTGCTGTCGCAGCAGCTCGAGGAGCTCGAACCCTACATGGGCGACACGATCCGCGAGGTGCTCGGCAACTATAAGAAGTACTACGTCATCGACGGCAAGGAGACTTCGCCCGAGAAGCTCTGCGAGCGTCTGGGCTTTACGACGCAGCAGCTCTGGAGCCGCATCGGCGATCTTTCGGGCGGCCAGCGCCGTCGCCTGTCGCTGTTGCTGACGATTCTGGACGAGCCCAACGTGCTCATCCTGGACGAGCCGGGCAACGACCTGGATACCGACATGCTGGCGATTGTCGAGGACCTGCTCGACGGCTGGCCGGGCACGTTGATTCTGGTGACGCACGACCGCTTCTTGATGGAGCGCGTGACCGACCAGCAGTGGGCGCTGCTCGACGGCCACCTGACGCATATGCCCGGCGGCGTCGACCAGTACCTGCGCCTGTGCAACGCTACCGCCGAGGGCGAGCCCGTGGGCGCGCCGAGCGCCAAGACCGGCACGTTTGACACCGGTGCGGCGGCTGCTGCCGACAAGCCCAAGTCGAGCGGTCAGCCCAACGGCCTTTCCAACGCCGAGCGTCAGAAGCTCCGCCGCGAGGTGAGCTCGCTCGAGCGCAAGATGGAGACGCAGCGCGCCCGCGTGGAGGAGGCCGAGGCCGCGATGACCCAGGTCGACCCCACCAATTACACGGCGCTGGGCGAGCAGCAGGCAAAGATCGACGAGGCTCACGCCGCCATGGACGAGTTGGAGATGGCGTGGCTCGAGGCGAGCGAAAAGCTCGAGGGCGAGGAGTAGACGAGGATGATCAAAGCCGCGTTTTTCGATATCGACGGCACGCTGCTGAGCTTTAAGACCCACCGGATTCCGGCGTCGGCGCAGCAGGTGCTCGACAACTTTCACGAGCAGGGGATTGCGTGCGTGATCGCCACGGGCCGCCCGACCTACCAGATGCCGGACTGGCTGCTCGACTTGGGATGGGATGCGTACATTACGCTTTCGGGCCAGCACTGTTTTGATGCCGAGGGGGTTTACCGCAGCTGCCCGATCGATCCGGACGACGTCGCGGTGATCGTGGACCAGGTGGCGCAGGGGTGCTATGACTCGCTGTGCATGCAGGGCGAGAACTCGTTTGTGAACCGCCTGTCCGAGCGCGTGGTGACGGCTGGCTGCAACGCGGGAATCGTCTATCACGAGGAGCCGTTTGAGCACGCCTTTGACGCACCGGTCTACCAGTTTTGCGCCTTTGTTGATCCGGTCGGCGAGCATGTCGTGACCGATGCCGTGTCGCATTCGCTCACCACGCGCTGGTGCGACCTGTTCTGCGACATTATTCCCGCTAACGGCGGCAAGGACCTGGGTGTGGCGGCGACGCTGGAGCGTCTGGATATCGACGCGAGCGAGGCGATCGCCTTTGGCGACGGCGAGAACGACCTATCGATGTTTTCCGCCGTGGGCACGAGCGTGGCCATGGGTAACGCACAGGACACGGTGAAAGCTGCGGCGACCTATGTGACGACCGCCGTGGACGACGACGGAATCTACAACGCCGCGAAGCACTTTGGACTGTTATAACTGCGGCTCGGCACTTAGGGATGCTCCTTTTCTGCCGGCAGCTGGGGGACACTCCTTGCGGGGCGTCCCCATTTTGTTTTCGTCCCGCACGTTTTGTGAAACACGGCTAACTTTTAGACAAAGTAGTAAGACATGGGCAACTTTTGCGGTAAAGTTAGCCGTGGAAAGTATCCAAAGGCTAACTAGCAATCATCGCGAAAGGCGGCCCATGGCCCTACGTGAATCCGGAGAAGACTATCTCGAATCGATCTACGTTCTGTCGGAACGTCAGGGCGTCGTGCGCTCGATCGACGTTGCGGAGTACCTCGGTGTAACTAAGGCGAGCGTTTCCAAGGCCATGGCGACGTTGGAAAGCAACGGCTATGTCGAAATGGGCAAGCGCGACGTTCATCTGACGGAGCGTGGTCTGGAGGTCGCTCGCCAAATGTGGGAGCGTCACTGCTTTTTCGTGGGGCTGCTGGAGGATGCGGGTGTTTCGGCTGAGGTCGCGTCGCAAGAGGGCTGCCACATGGAGCACTGCCTGAGCGAGGAAAGCTTCGAGAAGCTACGGGCGATGTTGGGCCGGGAAGATGTAGCGGGTCCAACAACAGAAGCCTAACTGTCCCACAGTAGCGCGGAGTTCGCGCAAAGCGCGAACCAGCGACCGGGACCAGCGGCCCTTTCGGCCAAGTCCATTTCAGCAAAGGAACCCCGCCAGCAAGCGATGCCCAGGAACCGCCAGCTGTGTCACCGCAGGCCGGGGCCGAGCTTGGTTTTGAAAACACTCCGCAGACCAGTACGGCGCCTTGTCCGCAGCTCCGCAGGAGCAGGACAAGGCGCCGTACATGGTCGAGGACGTTTTCAAAACCAAGCCCGGTCCCGGCCGGAGGGACCACAAACAAGCTACAGGTTCTTGACACCCATCGCGCGCATGGCATTCAGGATGGCGATAATCGCCACGCCTACGTCGCCGAACACGGCAAGCCACATATTGGCGATGCCCAGCGCCGCGAGCACCAGAATCAGCAGCTTAATGCCCAGCGCAAAGATGATGTTCTGCCAAACAATCGTCATGGTCTTGCGCGCCACGCGGATCGCGCGGGAGATGTTGGAAGGCTTGTCGTCCATCAGCACCACGTCGGCGGCCTCAATTGCGGCGTCGGAACCCATGGCGCCCATGGCAATGCCAACGTCTGCACGGGTGAGCACGGGCGCATCGTTGATGCCGTCGCCTACAAAGGCGAGCTTGCCCTTGCCCGATTCTGCTGCGAGCAACGCCTCAACACGCTCGACCTTATCGCCCGGCAGCAGCTGCGCGTGGAACTCGTCGAGACTGAGTTGCTTGGTCACAGACGCCGCAACCTCCTCGCGGTCGCCCGTGAGCATGACGGTGCGTTTGACGCCGGCGGCGTGTAGGTCGCGAATCGTTTGCTCAGCATCGGCCTTGACGGTGTCTGCAATCACGATGTGGCCGGCGTACACGCCGTCAACGAGCACATGCAGAATTGTTCCGACGACCTCGCAATCGGGCGCTTCGACTCCGGTCGCGGCGAGCATTTTTGCGTTGCCAACGACGACGTGCTTGCCGTCGATGGTTGCCGTCACGCCATGGCCCGCGTCGTTGGTGGAGTCGCTTACGCGCTTGGGGTCGACCTCGCCCTGGTAGGCGACACGCACGGACTGCGCGATGGGGTGATCGGAGAACGACTCCGCAAGGGCTGCGACCTCGAGCAACGACTGCTCGGTATAGCCAGCCTCGGGGTGCACCGCGACCACCGAGAACGTGCCGTTGGTGAGCGTGCCGGTCTTGTCAAAGACGACGGTGTCCACATCGGCGAGCGTCTCGAGGTAGTTAGAACCCTTGATGAGGACGCCCAGCTTGGATGCGCCGCCAATGCCGCCAAAGAAGCTGAGCGGGACGCTAATCACGAGCGCGCACGGGCAGCTGACGACCAGGAAGGTCAGGCCGCGCAGGATCCAGTCGGACCAGGCGCCGGTGACCAAGCCGCCGCCGAGCGCGAGTACCGCGGCAGCGCCGGTGACGGCGGGCGTGTAGACGCGGGCGAAGCGCGTGATAAAGTTCTCGGTGCGCGCCTTCTTTTCGCTGGCATTTTCCACGAGCTCCAGGACGCGTGCGACGGTGGACTCGCCAAAGGGCTTGGTGGTGCGCACGTGGATGAGGCCCGTCACGTTGATGCAGCCGCTGATGATGTCGTCGCCGGACTTGGCGGGGCGGGGGATTGACTCGCCCGTGAGAGCGGCGGTGTCGAGCTGGGTTTCGCCCTCGACGATGACGCCGTCGATAGGCACGCGCTCGCCGGGCTTGACCACGATCACGGTGCCGACGGCGATGTCATCGGGGAAGACCTGCTCGAGTGTGCCGTCGGGCTGCTCGACGTTAGCGTAGTCGGGCGCGATGTCCATCATGGCACTGATCGACTTGCGGCTCTTGCCCACGGCGTACGCCTGAAACAGCTCGCCGACCTGGTAGAACAGCATGACGGCGGCGCCTTCGGCCATGTGCGGGTCGGTATCGGGGAAGAGCACCATGGCAAACGCGCCGATGGTCGCGACGGCCATGAGGAAGCTCTCGTCGAAGGCCTTGCCGCGGCGGATGTTATTGAATGCCTTTTGCAGTACGTCGTAGCCGGCAATAAAAAACGGCACGAGGAACAGCACAAAGCTGGCGTAGATGTCGCCCGGGGTGCCGAATGCGGCAGTGAGGGTGCCGAGCTCATCGAGGGCGTACACCACGGCAAAAATGCCCAGCGCTACCAGGATGCGGTTGCGCTTATGCTCGAGTGATTCTTTTTTCTTGTGCTTCTTCTTTTTCTTCTTGGGGTCGGCGGTGGCCATGACTCGTATCCTCCCATTTGAATGTATGAACATTCGCTCATATAATTTCGCGAGCAAAGGCCGCAGCAAGCGCGGCCTTGCAGGTTGGCGTAAACCTGGGCTAGAGAATGATCTCGCAGTCCGGCTCGGCGTCGGCCGTAAACTCTACAACGCGGTTGAGCACCTCGTCGAACTCGGCGTCATCGGCCTCGAGCGTCAACTTCTGGGTCATAAAGTTGACGGACACGGATTTGACGCCCTCGAGCTTGGCCAGCTCGTCCTGAAGCTCACGCGCGCAGTTGGCGCAGTCGATCTCGTCGAGTTTAAACTGCTTTTTCATGGTGGGTTCCTTTCTCTGTATTTGCGGCTTGGGTGCAGGCCGCGCTGGTACCGTGGTTGGTCGCTATTCGCAGATGTGGCTCATGCCTTGGTTGAGCATGGTGTAGACGTGGTCGTCGGCGAGCGAGTAGAGGATATTGCGCCCGTCGCGCCGGAATTTAACCAGGTGCGACTGCTTGAGTGTGCGCAGCTGGTGCGATACTGCCGACTGCGAGGTTTCGGTCGCTTCGGCAATGTCTGCCACGCAGAGCTCGCGGCCCATGAGGGCGTAAAGGATCTTGATGCGCGTGGTGTCGCTGAAGACCTTGAACAGGTCGGCGAGGTCGTAGAGAAGCTCCTCGTCGGGAAGGTCCTCGGGCGAGCAGGTGGTGGGGATTACGGGCTCGGTGGCCTCGATGTCGGGTTTCGTTTCATCAACGCGGATGCTCATTGCAATATCCTTTCATATGAACATGCGCTCATATAATTTACTTTCGATTATATGAGTGCATGTTCATATGTCAATGACGTTCAGGTAATTCGTTGTACAAAATGATGGGGAATAGTGGACGAGATCCCGGACTGAGCGTTTTTTGATAGTCGATGCCAAGGTGGGTACCCTCGTGCCGTGCAAAAAATGGAGCATTCTGCAACTATAGGGGGTCCGCTAATTTATTGCAGGTCATATAATGCAGTTCAAGAGTTATCTTAGGGTGTTAATCCGATGAGTTCTTCCTCAAATGTTGCCTAACGCTCTCACGCAAGAGTGATTTCGCTCCACATTTGGATCCACTCGAGGGTGATAGACACCCGACCCTGCTGAATACTCGCAATTTTGCACATCGCTAGGGTACCCACCTTGTTAGCCGGTCTAGCTTCCGGCCCCGAAGATCCTGCCCTCGGGCGCGAGGCTGCTTGTTTGGGCAAATGATGGGCTGTCGGATTCGACAGTCTGCATGTCATCGATTGCCAGAACTTCATTAATTGTCGGGTCATCCAGCGTGATGCCTTCGAGCGTTGCTTTTTCGAGGTCGATTCGTTGACGCTCTTCGGAATCCTGGCGAAGCTGCTTCTGAATTTGCTTTTTCTCTTCTATAAACCTTCTGAGCACAAACTGTCTCAGGTCCTCTTGCATGATTTGAAAGTCTTTTGGCAGACGCGAGGGGCGTACGCCCTCTTTCCGCTGGATTGCTTCCATGACCCTAACAAAAGAGCTGGCATGCATAAAGGAATAACGGCTGACGGTGATGATTCCGTACCCCATGGACGCAAGTGCATTCTTGCGCTCCTCATCGATGGCGCGGTCTTCTTCCGCGTCATGATAAAAACCGTTGTATTCAATGTCTGTGCGAGATTTCTTTAGATACGCATCCATAAAGAACTTTTTGCGTCTCGTGAGATTCTTTGCGGCAGTGGTGACCTGCACCTCGTAATCGGTCTCAATTCCCTTAATACCAAGCCCTCCTTCGCTTTTGGGCAGCGTTAGCATCATGACAAATGCCGTTTCCATGGGAGACCGGCATCCGTCGCGTACACATTGGATCGCCTTTCGGGCAAGAGCCAGACCGTCGCATCTGGTAATGGAATTAAAGAACTGTTTCAATCTCTCGGTCGAGTTGAGCGCGAAACGCTCGGTATAGGAGGTGGGAGAGTCGGTTCCAAGGGAATAAGCGCCGCATAGTTCAAAGTAGTACTCCACCAGTTCGCGAAAAGGAAGATAGGTGGCGGCCTGAAGTGCGCAAAGCTCAACGCCAACAATGAAGATGCCATCTTCAAGCTCTATAAAGCGTGAGTTCGAGAATCGTTTTGAAGAAACGTGGCATTGACAGTTCATTGCATGGCGCGCATTCCTGCGATCAAACACCATCACCTCGAGGGAATCATTCGCGTCGAGGGAAACATCATGTTTGGTGAGCCATTCTGCGGCTGCGTCAAGGAGCGTTCCGGTGGGACATGATCCGTAAATCGCGGCAGGGTTACAGGACTCGATGCCTTTCGCAGACACCGAATGCGCGGCCTGGTAGACCGCTTTTGCAGTGGTATGTGACAATACGATACTCATGATATATATCGTGTCAGCTAATGCCGTGTTGACGGCGCTGAGTGGAAAAGCCGTTTTAGAGGTCTAACCAAATGCTGTCCAAAAGCTTGACGCAATTATGAGTTGGTATGCCCTAAATAAAAGTTTTCGCAGCTTAGCTATAGCATATAAATACTCAATTGCCGCACATTTGATAGTGATGCATCACCATCCGACAACGAATTACGTGTCGGGAATTGGCCGAAATCGTTCGCAATGAGTGTTCAGAATTTGTGATGGCAAATCTATCTGTGGAACGTAGGGCGGCCCCGCTGCGGGGTTTCCCGCTGCGGGGCCGCTCGTGATCTACGCCGGGGTTTGTCGCAGGCGTTTCTACTTGGCGAATAGGTTCTTGAGGTTGAACTCGGCTTGGACGGTGCGGAGCATGAGGTCGGTGTCGTCCAGGCCCAGATGCTGCTCGTTGGCGTCGGCGGCGAGGGTGCCACGGCGGCGCGCCCAGTTCTCGAGCGCGGCGGGGGCGGATTCGCGGGGGAGCGAGCGGACGTCGGCATCCAGGCTGCGGCAGATCTGGCGCGAGTCGATGACGATAATCTTGCCGGCACGACGCGCCTCGGCGTAACCGTCCAGGTGAATCTTGAACCAGCTGTCCTCAAACGCGGCGTTGTGTGCCATGTACGGGTACTTCTTCATGAGCTTGAGCAGCTGCTTCTGCAGCTCCTTGTTCTCGCGGAACGGCTCCTTTCCGTCGATGTCGTCCCAGGTGATGTGGTGGATATTCGACAACGGCACATCCTCGCCGCGGTAGATATCGGGCAGGCCGCAGTAGTGTGCCTCGGCGTCGTGCGGGACGGCGTCGCTGGTGAGCTCCATGATCTCCCAGCCCACGTTGATAATGTAGCCGCGCTCGGGCGCACGTCCGGTGGTCTCGATGTCGATGCCGAGCACCGTGCCCTGGATAGGCTTGCGGGCGTACGCCACGCCGAGCGCGTCGCGGTCGCCGCGGATTTCGCGCATAACGGACGCGGCGGTGCGCTTTTGCATCTTGCCGATGGCGGCGCAGGTGTCGGCATCGGACAGGCCGCGCGAAAGCGTCGCGGGCGTCACGTTGCGCAGGCGTGCCTCGCCAATTTGGTCGCACAGGTCGCGGTTGCGGTCAGCCAGGTCGCGCACGGTGGCAAAGTCGAAGCTGGGGTCGCCCTCGGCGGTAAAGTACTCGGTTTCGAGCACCTTAAGGGCCTCCTCGCCCTTCTGGCGCTCGGATTCCATGGCGCCGTGATCGCCATAGATAAACATGGGAATAAACGGCTGGCGCTCGTATTCGAGTGCTTGTGAAACGTTCATACAACTGCTCCTTGGATGGGCCGCGTCGTGCGGCTCAGTGTCATTAAGATGTGGCGAGATGATAGTTTACCATGGGCAACTATTGGCATCGCGCCTAGGACAACTACAATACCCTAGTTGACCGCTAGGACTTTTACAATGCTGCCGAAAGACACGAAAGGTTCCATCCGTCATGGATTTGCTGATTGATATTCTGCTCGACGCCGGCAAGGACACGCTCTCGCTGGTACCGTTCTTATTGGTGACATATTTGGCCCTCGAGACCCTGGAGCACGTCGCGGGCGACAGCGTTAACGGCGCCATCAAGCGCGCCGGCGCCGCGGGTCCCGTGGTTGGCTCGTTGCTGGGCATGGTGCCGCAGTGCGGCTTTTCGGCAATGGCGGCAACGCTGTACGCCGGTCGTGTCGTGACCTTGGGCACGTTGGTGGCGGTGTTCCTTTCGACCTCCGATGAGATGCTGCCGCTGTTGCTCGCCGAGCAAGTTCCCGTGCAGACCATGGCGATGTTGCTCGCCTCGAAGGCGCTGATCGCGCTGGTCACGGGCTTTATCGTGGATGCGGCTATCCGCGGCCTTCGTCGTAATGCCCGCGCGCATGCGGCGATTCGCCGTACCGTGCTGGGGACCGCTGCCAATCCGGCTCATGTGAACTGCGCGCACGACGACCATACCGGGGGCGACATCATTGATGAAGTGGCCGAGGCGGGCGTAAGTGCTGATCACATCCACGAGCTGTGCGAACGCGATCATTGCGGCTGTGACGAGGATGAGGACGAGCACGGGCACGACCACAGCCACGATCATGGTCACGCGGACGAGCACGAGCGCCACCACGACCACAGCCACTCCTACGAGGGCGCGCCCATCGTGTCGATCATCCGCAGCGCGATCTCGCATACCGTGCAGGTGTCGGTATTCATTTTCCTGGTGACGCTGATTCTGGTCGCCGTGCTCGAGACCTTTGGCGAGTCGGCGATCGAGCAGTTCCTGCGCGGCAACGAGACGCTTGCGGTCCTGGGCTCGGCGCTTGTCGGCCTGATTCCCAACTGCTCGGCCAGCGTCGTCATCACGCAACTGTACCTGGAAGGCGCGCTGCAGCTGGCCCCGATGCTCGCCGGCACGCTCATTTCTGCCGGCGTGGGCTACCTGGTGCTGTTCCGCACCAACCGCAGCGCCCGCGAAAACGTCGTGTTCCTGGTCATGATGTACGTCATCGGCGCCGGCTGGGGCCTTATCCTATCCGCCGTTGGCCTTTAAGTAGATTATTGGGACATGTCTTACGATCTACCCCTGTGACCAGGGCATTCCCCGCTGCCAAAACAAAAAGGTAGATTTTTAGGCATGTCCCAAAAATCTACCTTGGTTAGCGCAGCAGCTCGGTGAGGTTGCGCTTAAAGCGGGCCCGGTCTTCGCTGGTAAATGCCGCCGGACCGCGAGTGCGACCGCCGGCGCGGCGCACCTTCTTTTCCTCGTGGCGAATAAACAGTTGCATGTCGATGGTCGCCTTATCGTAGACGCGCCCGCGCACGCCGATGGCGGCGGCATCGCGCCCGAGCACCATGCTCGCCAAGCCAATGTCCTGCGTCACGACTACGTCGCCCGCCTGCAGGCGTTCGACAATGGCAAAGTCGGCGCTGTCGGCGCCAACGCTCACATCGAGCGTCGTGACCCAAAATCCGCGTCGCGCGTGCTCAGCATCGCGCGGGTCGTCGCGGCGAATGTGCCGTTCTAGGTTTTGCGTGCTGTTGCCGGCGATAACAACGGCGACGCCCGCCCGCCGCGCGCAGTCAATCGACTCGCGCGTGACCGGGCAGGCGTCTGCATCAATAAAGAGCGTTCGTGGCATCTAGTGCACCAGTTTGCCAAATTGAGTAGCACGAACAATCAGCGTTACGCCAAACACCAGCAGTGCGGCGCCGCTAAAGATGACGAGCATCTTGGCCGACCACAGCGGATAGATAAACACGAACATGCCGGCGATGATGGAGAGTGCGCCGCTCAGGATGGCGAGGGCGCGGTTGGACGAAAGCTCGGACTCCAGAATGGACATGACACCTTCGACAATCCAGCCAAAGCCGGCCACGATAACCACCATCGTGGTGAGCGTCGCGGTCGAGAAGGCCTGGTTGCGCAGGATTATGGCGCCGCCCAAGATAATGAGTAGGTTGGAGATGATGCTCGTCACGCGCCAGCCGGTGGGCAGCAGCGGCTCAAAAATGGCAGTGAACAGCCTGATGGCAGCAGTGATTACAAAGTAAAAACCCAGGACAGTCGTCAAAAAGACGAGGGACTTGGCGGGTGCAAAAAGCAGCGCGATACCAGCAATGAGCGCTAAGACGCCCGTGATGGCGTAAATCCAGCGCACGGCCTTGACGGCTTTGCCCGCCATGCTTTTCTCGTCAAATCCAAACTGGCTCGATTTTTGGTCATCGTTCTTAAAGATGCCCATAATGTCTCCTTTCCGTGCGGCGTAAGCCTTGATCGTTACAACCAGTATCGCCTAAAGGCGCTGGCGTATGGGTCGGAGAGGGCGAAACGTAACCCAAAGGCCCCGAATTGTTTCCGTTGTTCCCCACGTTGCGATTTTCTATTCAACAGGTGTAGAACATTGCAGCCCTGTTCGTTATTGCCTACGTTTTAGGTTAGATTTTCCTAAGGACAATTGGCTTGTATTGGGGGTCCCTATGAACGAAGCAGTTCCCGAGGCGCCGTCGAGTGTCGAATCGATGGCAGAGCAGGGTTGCGAAAAGCTCGGCTTGGAAGCGTTTGATGCGCTGGTCCGTCGTGCCCGTACGTGCCGCCGTTTTGACGAGTCCATGCGCGTGCCGCGTGAGTTTTTGCTCGAGCTGGCAGAGCTGGCTCACCTGACTCCCTGTGGTGCCAATGCTCAGCGTCTTCGTTTTCATGTGGTGAGCGATGCCGAGGATTGCGCGCGCGTATTTGATGAGCTCGCGTGGGCCGGTGCGCTTAAGGATTGGCCGGGTCCTGCCGAGGGTGAGCGCCCGACCGGCTACATCGCGATTTTGGCCGAGCGCGCCGTTCCGGGCAAGCCCGCCGCTCCCATTACCGAGGTCGACACGGGCATTGCCGCGCAGACGATGATGCTCGCCGCCCGCAGCGCCACGCCCGAGGTGGCAGCCTGCATGTTCAAGGCCTTTACGCCCCACGCGATCGATGCCATGGGGCTCGATAACGACAAGTATGAGCTCAAGCTGATCATGGCGCTTGGCGTTCCGGCCGAGACACAGGTGATCGATGCGATCGATTCCAACCCCGACGGCTCCATCAATTATTGGCGCGACGAGGCGCGGGTGCACCACGTACCCAAGCGTCCGCTTGCCGACGTGCTGCTGTAGTTGTGCGTCGTTGCGGTGCAATCCGGCGGCAAAATCACCACAAAGGCTCCTGTCCCCTTTGTGGTGGTACGAGGGGAGGGTGTGTGGCAGATCTGTATTTGGTGCGGCATGGGCAGACTGAGCTCAATGTGCAGAGCATTTTGCAGGGCTGGCACGATTCGCCGCTTACGGCGCGCGGACGCGAGCAGGCGCTGGCGACGCGCGCGGCGTTTGAGGCGCGCGGCGTGGCCTTTGACCATGTGTATTCCTCGCCGTTGGGCCGGGCGCGGCATACGGCCGAGCTTATCGTTGGCGAGGGCCGTTCCATTGAGCTGGTCGATGACCTGCGTGAGTGGCATTTTGGCTCGCTGGAGGGCACATCAAATCGCGAGATGCCGCCGCAGCCCTGGGGCGATTATCCGGTGGCCTTTGGCGGCGAGTCGGAAGTGCAGCTTCAGTCGCGCATGGTCGCGGCGCTGTCCCGCATCATGGCCAGGCCGCAGCACGACTGCGTGCTGGCGGTTTCCCATGGCTCAGCCTGCCAGGAGTATCTTGAGTATGTGACTGGCGAGGGGGAGCTACCCGACAACGGTGCCGTGCTTCATTTTGGCTATTGCGACGGGGCGTTTTCGCTCTTGGGTTGGTAACGAACGAAAGGACCCCTATGAATAAAGATCTGTATCTGGTCCGTCATGGACAGACGATATTCAACCTTAAGCGTATCATTCAGGGGTGGAGTGACTCGCCGCTTACGCAGTTGGGTTGCGACCAGGCGGCGCGCGCCGGCATGTTTTTACGTGCGCGTGGCATTGAGCCCGATCATGCCTACACCTCCACGCTTCATCGCACCGAGCAGACTATCGCCAACTTGTGGCCGGGCTTGGCGTACGAGCGCCTGGACGGTCTGCGCGAGTGGTTCTTTGGCGACTTTGAGGCCGAGCGCGTGATGCTTATGCCCGAGCGCCCGTGGCGCGACTTCTATTGCCAGTTTGGCGGCGAGGGCCAGATGCAAGTGCGCGAGCGCATGGTGGCGACGCTGATCGAGCTTATGCAGCGTCCGGACCATACGTGCGTGCTCGCGGTAAGCCATGGCTCGGCCATCAAGGAGTTTATGGATCACGTGAAGGGTGCGGCGGCCGACGAGCGCGATCGCGTGCCGGGCAACTGCGCGGTGCTGCACTTTGCGTTTGACGACGAATCCGACACGTTTGAGCTGATTGAGATTTTTACGCAGGAGGATTACGCACGCGAGCTGGGGCTTGAACCGCTCGTGGCGGCAGCAGGCCCGCAGCGGGGATAACGTGAGCGTGGCGGCACGGGTCGCCGGCATAACTTCTCGACGCAAAAGGGGCGGAGATGCATGTACCTGCTGCATCTCCGCCCCCTGTTTGTTGAGCTGCCGATTTTTGTGCTGGACGGTCTGGTCTTGCTAGAACCGCGCGACTTGGTGCGTGAGCAGACCCGTCGGAACCTGCGGCGCGCCGCCGCTGACCTGCGCGGCGGGGAAGAGCGCAGCTACGGCAAAGTTGAACGGCTCCTTGCCGGTGTACGTTCCGGCGGCACGGGCCTCATCGGCCAGCAGCTGCGACGCCCCGGCCAGCGCGGCAGCGTAGGCGGGGTCGTCGGCCAGTGCCGGCTCTGGTACTTGGTCGAGCATGGCACGGATGGCGGCAACAGCGTCCTCGCGCTTGACCTCCCACACGCGGTGCGTAATGCCCGCGGGGTCGGTGACGGCGTAGAGCGAGGCGCCCTCTTTGGCAGCGCCCAGGATGATGTCCATGACCTGTCTCTTATACACATCTCCGAGC
>UQPL01000019.1:0-16193 GCA_900542895.1 uncultured Collinsella sp.
CATGCGAACCTCCAGTCCGGACCGCCCCGCGGTCCAACTTTCTGTCCGCACCCCCCTTTGGCAGCAAATACAGGAACTATTCCACCGCAACTTCTTGTTCGTCTTTTTGGGATGGAGCCGTTTCGGTTTGGTAAAATACCGCCGCACTTGGGAACGGATGGGCTCCGGTGGGCTCCGCGGTCCTCAAAACCGTTGCGAGGCGTGCAAAACGTCTTGGATGTGTTCGATTCACATACGTTCCCGCCATACGCTACCAGCGCTTTTGTGCTCGCGGTCTTGCTGCGTGCCGCAAAGGCGCTGTTTTGTTTTTGCATGAGCTTTTCGTAGCGCCGCTATTTCGGCGGCGGTATTTAGCTTCGTGCACCGGGTTTTGAGCATGCCGATGGGGGTGGTTTGCCGTATGACTACCGTAAGACGAGCCAATCTTTCTTGTGTCGTCCAGGCGGGCGGGCTGTCCTCACGCATGGGTTGCGATAAGGCGCGCATGTCGTTTTGCGGCGAGCCGCTCATCGAGCGCGTGCTGGGTCGGCTGGCACCAGTTGCCGGCGAGTTGGTCGTGACGACTTCGCGTCCCAGCGAGCTTGCCTATCTGGAGGAACGCACGTTTGGCGGTCTGGTGCCGCGAATAGTGTCGGACCTTGAGGGGCCGGCGGGCGCCATGCGCGGCATCGCGAGCTCGCTGGCTGCGGCTCGGCTACCGCTCGTGGCCATCGTCGCCTGCGACATGCCGTTTGTCTCGCCGAAACTCATCGGCGCGCTTGCCGATCGTGTTGAGGCCGAGGCGCTCGACGTGTGCGTGCCGCGCGAGGAGCGGGGGATTGAGCCGCTTTGCGCCGTCTGGCGCCGTGACGCGTGTGCGCCGGTCGCCCATGAGCTGCTCGCCTGCGACCGCCAGCGCATTCGCTGCCTGATCAATCGCGTTCAGGCTGGTTATATGGATGAGCCGCAGGTCGTTAAGGCCGCGGGCTCGACGCTCTGCTTCGAGAACGTCAATACGCCCGAGGAGTTTGCGGCGGCCGAGTTACTCGCCTAGACGATTGGAGTTGCCATGTCTCACGATATTTGCCCCGACACGGGAGAGCCTTGCACTTGCGATGGTTCCGAGCCCTGTACCTGCGGCTGCGGTGGCTGTGGACATACTGCGGAAGAGGAAGCGGCCGCCGCGGCGTATCGTGAGGCACACCGCGAAGGCCCGTCCGGTGATGCTCTCGACCACGAACGCAAGATCATCGTGTCGTTCGACAGCACGTTCGATGTGATGGAATGCGAGCAGCTGTGCCTTGCCGCCGGTGTGCCCGGGCGCATCATGCCGCTGCCTGGCTCCATCACCGCCGGCTGCGGACTGTGCTGGGCCATGCCGTTCTCGGGCGATGCACTCGCCGCCTTCCGCGCTGCCACCGAAGGCCGCGTAACCCCCGCCGACTACCATCAGCTCGTCCTTTAACCCCCACACCACCACAAAGGTGCCCCAATGTGGTTTGGAACATGTGGACGAAACAGGTTTGAAACACAGGTTTTGCACGTCAGGCACTCAAAAACGCTTCTACCTGCATCGTAATCAAAACGAAACATCTGCTCGTCGGCTTATGCGAAACTTTGCTGCAACAGTGCGATATTATTCATACTCGATAAAGCTCGCGGCGCATGGGGCGCCTCGAACGACACTTTTCTTTTCCATCAATTGGAGGAAGCATGAGCTACACGCAGAAAGTTCTCGACGAGCTCAAGGCCCGCTATCCCGAGCAGCCTGAGTTCATCCAGGCCGCGACCGAGATCCTCGGTACCATCCAGCCGGCGCTCGACGCCCATCCCGAGTTCGAGGAGGCCGCCCTGCTTGAGCGCCTCGTCGAGCCCGAGCGCATCGTCATGTTCCGTGTCCCCTGGGTCGACGACCAGGGCAAGGTCCAGGTCAATCGCGGCTACCGCGTCGAGTTCAACTCTGCCATTGGACCCTACAAGGGCGGCCTGCGCTTTAACCCGACGGTCACCCTGGGCATGCTCAAGTTCCTGGGCCTGGAGCAGATCCTCAAGAACAGCCTGACCACTCTTCCCATGGGCGGCGGCAAGGGCGGCTCCGACTTTGACCCCAAGGGCAAGTCCAACAACGAGATCATGCACTTCTGCCAGTCCTTCATGACCGAGCTCTATCGCCACATCGGCCCCAACACCGACGTTCCCGCCGGCGACCTGGGCGTTGGCGGCCGCGAGGTTGCCTACCTGTTCGGTCAGTACAAGCGCTTGACCAACGAGTGGACCGGCGTCCTCACCGGCAAGGGCCTCTCCTTTGGCGGCTCGCTCGCCCGTACCGAGGCCACCGGCTACGGCCTGGCCTACTTTGTGGACGAGTTCCTCAAGAGCCGCGGCGACTCCTTCGAGGGCAAGAACGTCGTCGTTCACGGCTCCGGCAACGTCGCCATCTACGCCGTCCAGAAGGTCTCCCAGCTCGGCGGCAAGGTGCTCGCCTGCTCCGATACCCACGGCTGGGTCGAGGATCCCGACGGCATCGACTACACCGTGCTCGAGCACGTCTACAACAAGAAGCGCTCCGGCCACGACAAGGGCGTCACGCTCGCTATGTACGTTGACGAGAAGCCCAACGCCGTGTGGCACGAGGGCGACGGCCGTGGCGTTTGGCAGCTGCCCTGCGACATCGCGCTGCCCTGCGCTCGCGAGAACACGCTGCTGCTCGAGGACGCTCAGGCGCTCGTCGCCAACGGCTGCAAGGTGGTCGGCGAGGGTGCAAACATGCCCACGACCATCGAGGCCACGACCTACTTCCAAGAGAACGGCGTCGCCTTTATGCCTGGTAAGGCTGCCAACGCCGGCGGCGTGCTCGTGTCCGGTCTGGAGATGAGCCAGAATGCTGAGCACCTGTCCTGGACCTTCGAGGAGGTCGACGGCAAGCTCGAGCAGCTCATGCGCGGCATGTTCCACAACGTGGACGACACCGCCAAGGAGTATGGCCAGGAGGGCAACTTTGTCATGGGCGCCAACATCGCCGGCTTCCTGAAGGTCGCTGACGCCATGCTCGCTCAGGGCGTCTGCTAAATCTTCGCTCGAAATAGCATGTGATGAGGCTCCCAGCCATTCCGGCTGGGAGCCTTTTCTATTCCGGAGGACTCCTCATAACTTGCGGTGATATACGGACTGTTTTGCGTTCCAGAACGGCTAATCAGTCCGTATATCACCGCAAGTTATGTATGGGCGGGTGGATTTTGTCCTAAAACGGTGTGCGGCCCCTCGTTTGGTACACTTAAAAGTACTGGACAAGTGAAGAGATGGGGGAGAACGTGCTCAAGTTCGGTACCTACGTCCGTGTTGGAAACGCGGCCGAAGCCTATGAGCTCTTACAGAAGAACCGCAACAACAAGATTGTGGGCGGTGGCATCTGGATGCGCCTTGGTTCGCGTCGCGTGGCGACGGCGATTGACCTTTCGGCCTGCGGACTCGATCAGATCGAGGAGACCGAGACCGAGTTTCGCATCGGTGCCATGTGTACCCTGCGCCAGCTCGAGCGCCATGCCGAGCTCAACGCGCTTGTCAACCATGTCTTTGAGTTCGCCGTCCACGATATCGTGGGCGTGCAGCTGCGCAATACCGCCACGGTGGGCGGCAGCATCTACGGTCGCTTTGGCTTCTCGGACGTTCTCTCCGCCTTTCTCGCGCTCGATTCCTATGTTGAGCTGACGGGCGCCGGCTGCGTGCCGCTCGCGGAGTTCGTTGACATGGGCTACGTGCGCGACGTTATTGAGCATGTCGTGGTCGTTAAGCACGATTACCGCGCAAGCTATGAGGCCGTGCGCAAGGCCGCGACCGACTTCCCCTCCTTAAACGTCACCGCCGCCTGGTGGAACAACAGCTGGCATGTCACTGTGGGTGCCCGCCCGCTGCGTGCGACCCTGCTGGAGGGCGAGGCGTGCGGCCTTACCAACGAGCATCCTTCCGAGGACGAGCTTCGCGCCCTTGCCGCATCCGTGCGTTCCCTGAGCTACGGCACCAACCTTTGGGGCTCGGCCGACTACCGTCGCCGCATCTCGGCCCCGCTCGCCATCCAGGCCGTGCGCCGCGCCGCCGGCATCGAGCTTTCGGCCGCGCTTGCCCGCGAGCTCGAGACCGTGCAGGTCCCCAAGTTTGCCACGGACGAGTATTCCTGTCGCCGCGTGCCCGGCGTCGATTCTAGCGAGGTGCGCTAATGGCTGCCAAACTTATCGATCTTTCCTTTGCGCTCAACGGCCGAAAGGTCAAGGTTCAGATTGCCCCCGATACCATGCTCTTCGCGTTGCTGCGCGAGCAGGGTTGTGCGTCGGTGCGCTGCGCCTGTGAGACCACCAACTGCGGCCTGTGCACGGTGTGGCTCGACGGCGACCCGGTGCTGAGCTGCTCGGTTCCCGCCGCTCGCGTCGAGGGCCACACCATCACCACGCTCGAGGGCCTCAAAGCCGAGTCTGAGGCGCTGGCCCGTGCGATGGCTGCCGAAGGCGCCGAGCAGTGCGGTTTTTGCGCCCCCGGCCTCATTATGAACGTGCTGGCGCTTGCCCGCGCCGCCAAGGAGGACCCGAGCCTCGTCGCCACGCGCGAGGAGCTCTCGCGCCAGCTTGCCGGCAACCTCTGCCGTTGCAGCGGCTACGAGAGCCAGCTGCGCGCCATTGTGCGCTTCCTCAATGAGTCTGGCGTGCAGGTGGGCTTTGAGATGCCCGAGCTGCCGGTCAATAACACCAGCTGCGATGGCGTCTCGTATAAGCAGATCACCAAGAAGCAGCCCAAGAAGGACTCGAAGGCCCTGCTCGAGGGTCGTCCCGTCTACACGGGCGACATGGTGCCCGCCGGCGCGCTCATCGTCAAACTCAAGCGCAGCCCCTATGCCCGCGCCAAGATCCGCTCCATCGACACGTCGCGCGCCCTGAAGGTGCCCGGCGTGGTGGGCGTCTACACCTACGAGGACGTGCCCAAGCGTCGCTTTACCATCGCCGGTCAGAGTTATCCACAGCCGAGTCCCTACGACCGCCTGATTCTCGAGAACCTCGTCCGTTACCAAAACGAGGAGGTGGCGATCGTCGCCGCCGAGACTGAGGAGGCCGCCGACAAGGCGCTCAAGCTCATCAAGGTCGACTATGAAGTGCTCGAGCCGCTGCTCGATTTTACCCAGGCGCTCGATAATGACATCGTGGTCCACCCCGAGGGCGACGTGACCTTTATGTTCCCGCAGGGCGGCGACGTGCCGCGCAACCTGGTGTGCAGCGGTACCAGCGACTTTGGCGACCTGGACGAGGCCTTCGCCCAGAGCGACATCGTCTTTGAGCGCACTTACACCAGCCAGGCCACGCAGACCGCGCCCATGGAAACCTTCCGCGCCTTCGCGACGACCGACGCGTTTGGGCGTATCTCGGTGACCACCTCCACGCAGGTGCCCTTCCACGTGCGCCGCATGGTCGCGCAGTCGCTCGATATCCCGCAGTCGCAGGTGCAGGTCATTAAGCCGCGCATCGGCGGCGGCTTTGGCTCCAAGCAGACGGGCTGCTGCGAGATCTTCGTGGCGTTCGTGACCCAGCAGACCGGTCGTCCGAGCTACTGCTGCTACACCCGCGAGGAGACCATCACCGCGGGCAACTCGCGACATCAGATGCAGATGACCGTCAAGCTGGGCGCCATGAATGACGGCACCATCACGGCCATCGACCTTCACACGTTGTCCAACGCCGGCGCGTACGGCGAGCACGCTACCACGACGATCGGCCTCTCGGGTCACAAGAGCCTGCCGATTTACAACCATGTGAAGGCGAGCCGCTTTAGCTGGGACGCCGTCTACACCAATACCAACCGCGGCGGCGCGTATCGCGGCTACGGTGCCACTCAGGGCCAGTTTGCCGTGGAGAGTGCCGTCAACGAGCTCGCCGACATGCTGCACATGGACCCGGCCGACCTGCGCCTTAAGAATATCGTGCGCGAGGGCGAGATCATGCCGCAGTACTACAACGAGAAGCTCAACGCCTGCGCGCTCGACCGCTGCCTGCTGCGCGCGATGGACATGATCGGTTGGCGCGACAAGCCGCTGGCCGTCGACCTGGGCGACCGCGTGCGTGCCCTGGGCTGTGCGCTCACCATGCAGGGCTCGGGCATTTCCAACGTGGATATCGCCGGCATCGACATGCGCCTGGAAGAGGACGGCTTCATTACCATCGGCACCGGCGCCACCGATAACGGCATGGGCGTCGACACGATCCTGGCGCAGATTGCCGCCGAGGAGCTGGGCGTGGAGAGTTCGATGATCGTGGTGCGCGGCGTGGACACCGACGTGTCGCCGTTCGATGCCGGCTCGTACGCGAGCTCGGGCACGTACGTGACGGGCCTTGCCGCCAAGAACGCCGCGACCGAGCTGCGCGAGAAGATCTGCGCCAAGGCCGCCCAGATGTGGGACGTGGATGCCACCGATGTGGCCTTTGATGGTCAGTACGTGCGACTGTCCGACGAGCGTGCTGCGCGCGAGCAAAACCGCTACCTCACGCTGCGCGACTTTGCCAACTTGTGCGTCAAGAACATCGCGGGCGGCGACGCGCTCACCTCGCATGCCTCTGCCTGCCTGCCCGTTTCGCCTCCGCCGTTTATGGCCGGCATTGCCGAGGTCGAGGTCGACAAGGCCACCGGCAAGGTGACCGTGGTGGACTACGCGGCGGCTGTGGACTGCGGCACCGTTATCAACGAGGCGCTCGCGCGCGTCCAGGCCGAGGGTGGCATTGCCCAGGGTATCGGCCACGCGCTCTACGAGATCGTCGAGCACGATGACCGCGGTCGTCTGCGCACCGGCAACTTTATGAACTACAAGCTGCCCACGCGTTTGGATATCGGCAGCATTCGCGTGGCCTTTGAGCCGAGCTACGAGCCGACGGGCCCGTTTGGCGCCAAGTCGATCGGCGAAGTCGTCATCAACACGCCGCTCGCCGCCGTTGCCTCAGCCGTGGCGCACGCCACCGGCCACCAGGTTCGCTCGCTGCCCATCACGCCCGAGAAGGCCCTGCTGGGGGAGTAGCGGGTCAGCGAACAAGTCGTAATTGGCGGGGCGGGGCAACTCGCCCCGCCTTTTGCACTCGTGGTGAGGTCGTGAGCCTGTAAAAGGTGTGCGTGCGCTTGCCGTTCGTATCTGCTATCATTCCTAGTCTGTGCGTTCATGCGGGCGTGGCGGAATTGGTAGACGCGCCAGATTTAGGTTCTGGTGGGATTCCCGTGAAGGTTCGAGTCCTTTCGCCCGCACCATCGCACCTGCGTCGGCCCTGGCCGTCGCGACACTTTGTTGCATAAAGGTACCAGCACCTCAGATAAGCTGGGCAGTATGAGGAGGAACGTGTTGAACATCACCGCTTCTGACGTCAAGGACGCCAAGCTCACCGCTACGGTCACCATCCCGGCCGCCGACGTCGACGCCGCGATCAAGAAGGCCTACAAGGACACCGCCAAGAAGTACCGCTTCCCGGGCTTCCGCGCCGGCAAGGCCCCCCGTCCGGTCATCGACTCCGCTCTTGGCGCCGAGGCTACCCTCGCTCAGGCCACCAACGACCTGATTGCCGCCAACGAGCCCGCCGTCCTCAACGAGCTGGACATCGTCCCCACCAAGAGCGGTGATTACAAGGAGCTTGACCTCGCCAAGGATCACGAGGACTACACCTACACCGTCGAGTTCTCTCTGCGTCCCGCCGCTGAGCTCTCCTCCTTCGACGCCGTCGAGATCGAGATGCCTCCCGCGGAGGTCACCGAGTCCGAGATCAACAACCAGGTTGAGATGCTCCTCAACTACCGTGCCACCTTCGAGGACGTCGAGGGTCGCGCCGTCGAGGCTGACGACTATGTGACCGTCGATCTCAAGGCCGTCGAGAACGCCGACAACTTCGCTGCCGAGGGCCGCATGCTCATCGCCGGTAGCGACAGCAACCCCAAGGAGTTCAACGAGGCTCTGATCGGCGCCAACGTTGACGACGTCAAGTCCGTCACCTGGACCGACGAGGTCGAGGAGGGCGAGGAGGCCGAGACCCACACCGTCGAGGTCACCGTCAAGGGCATCAAGGTCCGCAACACCCCCGAGCTCACCGACGAGCTCGTCAAGTCCGACTTTGGCTTCGACAGCATCGACGCTATGCGCGACGCCATCAAGCTCGAGATCGAGCAGGACAAGGCTTCCCGCCTCCCGGCCGAGAAGGAGAACCGTTGCGTCGCCGCTCTCGCCGAGCGCCTACAGCTCGAGGAGATGGACGCCGACTACGAGCAGTCCGTCTTTGAGGAGCTTGGCCAGAACTTCCTGTCCAACCTCGCTTCCCGCGGCATGACGCTGGACACCTGGCTGCCGGCTTCTGGCCTGACCATGGAGCAGTTCGTCGGCGACCTGCACAAGCAGGCCAACGACGTTGCCCGCGAGTCCTTGGCGCTCGACGCCCTCGCCCGTGAGCTCAAGATCGAGGTCACCGAGGACGACGTCAACGCCGAGTTCGAGAAGGCTGGCGTCAAAGACGTCGAGGCTTCCAAGGCCGAGTTCATCGCCGATGGCCGCATGCCTGCCGTCCGCGAGTCCATCCGTCGCTCCAAGGCCGTCGATCACCTGGTCGAGAACGCCAAGGTGACCGAGGTCGACGAGACCGCCAAGGACGCTGAGTAATTCTCGCCACCTTTCCCGCGAGCGCATGGATGCGCCCGTGATGGGGTAAAGTTATAAGCCGGTTATCCGGTTTCTTCGTACGGTGCCAGCCAATGCATAGCATGCGGGCACCGTACGTTTGTCTAGAACCACTATTGGTCCGTAAGAGAAATGGAGATGCGTATGATCGCTAAGTTCGATTCCGCCCTCGTGCCATACGTTATCGAGCAGACGCCGCGCGGCGAGCGCAGCTACGATATCTATTCGCGCCTGCTCAACGACCGCATCATCTTCTTGGGCGAGGAGATCAACTCCGTCAGCGCCAACCTGGTCGTTGCCCAGCTGCTGCATCTTGAGAGCCAGGATGCCGAGAAGGATATCTCGCTCTACATCAATTCGCCTGGTGGCGAGGTCTACTCCGGCTTGGCGATTCTGGACACCATGAACTTCATCAAGCCGCAGGTCTCCACCATCTGCGTCGGTATGGCCGCGTCCATGGCCGCCGTGCTACTTTCGGCTGGCGCCAAGGGCAAGCGCTTCTGCCTGCCGCACTCCAAGGTCATGATTCACCAGCCCAGCGGCGGTGCGCAGGGCCAGCAGACCGAGATCGAGATCGTGGCCGAGGAGATTAAGAAGACTCGTCGCGAGCTCAATCAGATCCTGTCCGACGCATCGGGCCAGCCTATCGAGAAGGTTCAGGCCGATACCGAGCGCGATAACTACCTCACGGCTGCCGAGGCCCTCGACTACGGCCTGATCGACCGCATTGTCACCTCGCGCGACCTCGCCGCTAAGGACGCCTAGGATGGCCGGTAACATGCAGGACGGCTTCGACGAGAACGGCAACCCCATCCGCTGCTCCTTCTGCGGAAAAGAGCAGGGTCAGGTTCGCCGCCTGGTGAAGGGCCCGACCAATATCTTTATCTGCGATGAGTGCGTTGCCGCCTGCTCCGAGATTCTGGAGGAGTCGCTCGCTTCGGACTTTATGGACGCTGCCCGCAACGGCAAGCTGCCAGGCTTCCTCAACGACCACGGTCAGGCTGCATCCCAGCCCGCCGTGGACCCCGAGACCGAGGGCTTTGAGCTCGAGGACGACCGTCAGGTCATCACGCACGTGCCGACGCCGCACGAGATCTATGACGAGCTTTCGGCCTATGTTATGGGTCAGGAGGACGCCAAGCGCGCCATGTCGGTTGCCGTGTACAACCACTACCGCCGCGTGATTGAGGGCGGTGCTGCGGTGTCTGCCTTTGATGACGACATGGGTTCGCAGTTCGACGACGATATGGACGAGGTGGAGCTCGCCAAGTCCAATATCCTGCTGCTCGGTCCCACCGGTACCGGTAAGACCTTGCTCGCCCAGACGCTCGCCCGCATCCTCGAGGTGCCGTTTGCCATCGCCGACGCCACCGCGCTCACCGAGGCCGGCTATGTGGGCGAGGACGTGGAGAACATCCTGCTCAAGCTTATCAATGCTGCCGATGGCGACATTGAGCGCGCGCAGGTTGGTATTATCTACGTGGACGAGATCGACAAGATCGCCCGCAAGGCCGAGAACCTCTCCATTACCCGCGATGTTTCGGGCGAGGGCGTTCAGCAGGCACTGCTTAAGATTCTTGAGGGCACGGTGGCAAGCGTTCCGCCCACCGGCGGCCGCAAGCATCCCCAGCAGGAGCTGCTGCAGATCGATACGACCAACATCCTGTTCATCTGCGGTGGTGCCTTTGTGGGCCTGGACAAGATCATCGCCGACCGCGTGGGCAACAAGGGCGTGGGCTTTAACTCCGAGATCGCCGGCCCCACCTCGGTCGACGAGAACGACCTGCTGCGTCAGGTGCTCCCGCAGGACCTCAACGCCTTTGGCATGATCCCCGAGTTCGTGGGACGTACGCCTGTCGTGACCCAGACGCAGGCGCTCGACGAGGACGACCTGGTGTCGATCCTGACCGAGCCCAAGAACGCCGTTGTGCGCCAGTACCGCAAGATGTTCCAGCTCGAGGACGTTGATCTTGAGTTTGAGGACGCCGCCCTGCACGAGATCGCCCGCATGGCGCTCGCCCGCAAGACTGGCGCCCGCGGCTTGCGCTCCATCTGCGAGGACGTGCTGCAGCAGACGATGTTCGACCTGCCCAGCGAGGAGGGTGTTTCCAAGGTCATCGTGACTGAAGCCTCCGTAAAGGGCGAAGAACAGCCCCAGCGCATCTACGGGTAAACCAGGCAAAAACGTGCTTGCAAATAGCCTCCGACCATCCGCGGTCGGAGGCTATTTTATATATACGCAATAACCCCAACTACCTGTGTTATTCTGTGTGTTTGTTTAAGCCTCGGCAAAGTCAATTCAGACTGAAGTAATCGATACCTAAGGGGAGGAATGTAGGCCCGATTTTCGTAGATTCCGCACGAGCCGAAGACCACTTAATGTGGTCTTCGAGCGAGCCCAGGACCTGACCGAGCGAAAATCGGGCCTACATTCCTCCCCGGCGGGACAGGGAGAGATATATGGAAGAGATGCCCAAGAACTACGATCCGTCGACTAACGAGCCGGCGATCCTGCAGAAGTGGCTCGACGGCGGCTACTACAAGCGCCGTGAGGGCGTGGGCGACTGCACCGTCACCATTCCGCCTCCCAACGTGACCGGCAAGCTCCACATGGGCCATGCCACCGACGACTCCATCCAGGACGCCATCATCCGTATGGCTCGCATGCGCGGTAAGTCCACGCGCTGGGTGCTCGGCACCGACCACGCCGGTATCGCCACGCAGACTAAGGTCGACAAGAAGCTCAAGAGCGAGGGCATCAGCCGCCTGGAGATTGGTCGCGACAAGTTTGTCGACGCTTGCTGGGATTGGACCCACGAGTACGGCGGCATCATCGTCGAGCAGATTAAGCGTATGGGCTGCTCCGTCGACTTTGATAACGAGCGCTTCACCATGGACGAGGACTACGCCCAGGCCGTGCGCAAGGTCTTCTGCGACTGGTACCACGACGGCCTGATCTACCGCGGCAAGCGCATCGTCAACTGGTGCCCCAACTGCACCACCGCCATCTCGGACGATGAGGCCGAGTATAAGGACGAGAAGGGCCACCTGTGGCACCTGCGTTACCCGTTGACCGAGCCGGTTAACGGCCAGGACTACATCGTCGTTGCCACCACGCGTCCTGAGACCATGCTCGGCGACACGGGCGTTGCCGTCTCCCCGAAGGACCCCGAGAAGGCCGCCTTCGTGGGCAAGACCGTCAAGCTCCCCATCGTCGACCGCGAGATCCCCATCTTTGAGGATTGGCATGTCGACGCCAACTTTGGCTCTGGCTTTGTCAAGGTTACCCCGGCCCACGACCCCAACGACTACGCTATGGGTCAGGCTCATGACCTGCCGCAGATCAATATCTTCGATGAACACGCGGTGGTCGTCGAGGGCTATGGCGAGTTCACCGGCATGACCCGTGAGGAGTGCCGCGAGGCGGTCATCAAGTGGTTCGACGAGCACGGCCTGCTCGACCACGTCGAGGAGCACGACCACTCTGTCATGCACTGCTACCGCTGCGACGCCGCGCTTGAGCCGTGGCTGTCCGAGCAGTGGTTCGTCGCCGTCGACAAGCTCAAGGGGCCGGCGCTCGACGCCGTCAACTCCGGTAAGGTCACCTTCCACCCCGCGCGCTGGACGCAGACCTACACCACTTGGATGGAGAATCTCAAGGACTGGTGTATCAGCCGCCAGCTGTGGTGGGGCCACCGTATTCCCGTGTTCTACTGCGAGGACTGCGGCTGGGAGGACGCCCTTACCGAGGACACCGACGTGTGCCCCAAGTGCGGCGGCCATCACGTGCATCAGGACGAGAACGTGCTGGACACCTGGTTCAGCTCGCAGCTGTGGACCTTCGCCACGCAGGGCTGGCCGCAAAAGCCGGAGCTGCTCGAGGGCCATCACCCCACGACGGCGCTCGTCACCGCGCGCGACATCATCGCGCTGTGGGTCGCCCGCATGGTCATGAGCTCGCTGTACTTCCTGGACGAGGTGCCGTTTAAAGACGTCGTTATCTACCCGACGATTCTTGCCAAGGACGGCAGCCGCATGTCCAAGTCCAAGGGCAACGGCGTTGACCCCATGGACCTCATTGGCATGTACGGTGCCGACGCCATGCGCTACAACCTGCTGACGCTCTGCACCAACAACCAGGACGTAAAGTTCGACGCGAACATCGACAAGAAGACCAAGAAGCTTATCGACAGCCCGCGTACCGAGCAGGCTAAGTCGTTTGTGACCAAGATCTGGAACGCCAGCCGCTTCCTGCTTATGAACATGGAGGGCTACACGCCCGGCGAGCCCGTCGTGGAGACGCCGGCCGACGCTTGGATGTTCAGCCGCCTGGCCAAGGCCGTGAAGATGGTCACCGAGGGCATCGAGAACTACACCTTTGGCGACATGGCCCGCGGCGTGCAGCAGTTCTTCTGGAACGAGGTCTGCGACTGGTACGTCGAGGTCACCAAGGCCCGCCTGAAAGGCGAGGGCCGTCTGCAGGCTCAGCGCAACCTGATCTTTGTGCTCGATACCTCCATTCGCCTGATGCACCCGCTCATGCCGTTTGTCACCGAGGAGATCTGGGACAACATGCCGGCGAGCGTGCTCGACCTGGACGCCGAGGGTAACGTGGACCGCGCCGAGGCGCTCATGATCGCCAAGTGGCCCGAGCCCGCCGACTACGCCAAGTATGTTGACGAGGACGCCGAGCGCGCGTTTGAGCTGTGCCGCGCCGTCGTTTCCGCCGCCCGCGCCACGCGTTCGCGTTATCGCTTGAGCCCCAAGGCCGAGCTCGACGTGGTCGTGCGCGCCGGTGCCGAGGATATCGAGAAGCTCGAGAGCCTGCGCTCGACCATCGAGCCGCTGGCCAACACCGCCTCGCTGATCATGGGTACCGACGTTGAGAAGCCGGCCGCGAGCATTGCCGTGGTCGACAGCGGCGTCGAGGTCTTTGTGGTGCTCGAGGGCAAGGTCGACCTTTCGGCCGAGAAGGCGCGCCTGGAGAAGGAGATCGCCGCGGCGCAGAAGGAGCTTGCCGGCTGCGAGAAGACGCTCGCCAACGAGGGCTTTGTGGCCAAGGCCGCGCCTGCAGTGGTCCAGAAGAAGAGGGACCGTGCAGCTGAGCTCAAGGAGATCCTGGCGGCGCTGACTGCCCAGGTGGCTGACTTCTCGTAGACGGTACTGGGGGACGCGTCCCGACGCTTTACTCTCCGCTGCGGACAGTCCTGCGCAAGACGGACAGCACATTAAGTGCTGTCCTTTGCGTGCGGAACTTGCGGCGAGCAAAGCGTCGGGCCGCTCCTAGTGCGGTTACGTTGCTGACTTTATCTGGCGTGTTAGGGCCACTGGGTTGTGGTCTTGATCTTGCTGCAAAGCGGTGTTTGGCTGATATTTCTAACGCTAGGGGCTCGTTGTTTTTGATGGGCCTCTTTTTATGTTGAGGGGACTTTGGGTTATGGCTAAGCGTTCTGGGTCGTATGTCGCTCCTTTCTCGTTTGAGTTGCTTTCGTTTGATGAGGCTGTTGAGCTGGCTGCTGATACGGGGCGGATTTCTGGGGATGCTGGTCCTCTGCTTGAGACGGTTGTCGATATGCTCGATGAGCTGGGGCGTCCGGACGAGTATTTTGATTGCATTCAGGTTGCCGGTACGAATGGTAAGACTTCTACGACGCGTTTCTCGGCTGCTATCTTGCGTGGCGAGGGGCTCAAGACGGCGCTGTATACGTCTCCGCAGCTGGTGCGTTATCCCGAGCGCATGGAGGTTGATGGGTGCGTTGTGAGTGACGAGGCGTTTGCCCGTGGCGTTTCTGCTGCCGTTGAGGCGGGGCGTCGTGTGAATGCTCATCGCTTGGCGGCGGGGGAGCGTGCCTATACCATCACGCCGTTTGACCTGCTGACGGCTGCCGCACTTGTAGTGTTTGCCGAGGCCGCGGTGGATGTTGCCGTGCTTGAGGTCGGCATGGGCGGGCGTTGGGACGCCACGAGTGCGACCGATCCCGTCGCCGTTGCCATCACGGGTATCGGACTCGATCACACACGTATTTTAGGCGACACGCTCGAGGCCATTGCGGGGGAGAAGGCTGCGGTTATCAAACCCGGGCGCTTGGTTGTTTTGGGCGAGGGCACGCACGAGGCGGGCGTTCAGCGCGTGATGGATGCCCGTTGCCGCGAGTGCGGCATCGTGCCGCTCGTGGTGAGCCACGCCACGACTAAGGTGCCGGCGCATGTGGGCGATACGGTGGAGTTCAGCTGCACCACGCCACGCGCGATTTATACGTCGAGCATGGTCAAGCCGGCCTATCAGCCGCAGAATGCCGCGTGCGCGATTATGCTCTGCGAGGGGTATCTTGGTCGCGAGCTCGATCATGACAAGCTCGATGCGTCGCTTATGGGCTGCCCCACGCCGGGTCGCTTTGATGTTCTGGGGACCGATCCGCTCAAGCTGATCGACGCCTGCCATAACCCCCAGAGCTGCGAGAACTTTGTGAGCGCACTGGACGAGATCGATCCGTGCGTAGAGAATCGCCCCACGCTGCTGTGCGCGGCGTTGGCTGACAAGGACGTGGCGGGCATCGTCGACGTGCTTGTTCCGGCCTTCCCCCGTGTGGTCGTGACGCAGACCGATTCCGATCGCGCCCTGCCGGCAGAGGAGCTCGCCGCCCTCGTTGATGCCGATAAGCTCGCGGGCGTATACCCGAGCGTGTCCGAGGCCCTCGCTGCCTTCGATGCCGCGGGCGAGTCCTTCGTAGCAGCCGGCACTATCACCCTAGCCGGCGAAGTAGCCGGTCTGCTGCGCTAACCCATCCCCTCATCAGTTGCGGTGAAATACGGACTGTTTTACAAGCCAGAAGCCTCAAACAGTCCGTATATCACCGCAACTCAAAAGCCCCGTCCCAAATTGGCTGCGCTTGGGTGCCCGTTTACGAAATCTTTTATGCCGCTTAACCTGTAGCATATTGCAAACCTCCATCGGCGAAGGATACGCTCAACTTAACTTGCCAATCGGACCTGTGCTGTTTGGTCCGTTGAGCGTGTCGGGAGGAAACATGAACAGAAGGCATGTCAACGCGGCCATTACCGCGGGTTTGGCTCTGACGATGACGGTCGGCTCGGTGCCGCCGCAGGCGTTCGCCGAGATGATGCAGGGTGATACCACCCAAGTCGTTGCCGAGCAAAGCGATGCGACGGGTGCGGCTGCAGCATCCGAGGGCGCCAGCCAGACAACATCGCAAGACCAGAGTGAAGACAACATTGCCTCTTTTGCCAACCTCAACGAGCTACACGTTGCCGAGGGTTCCGACGCCACGTTGCCTCAGACCGTGACGGCGACCTATGAGAGTGGTGCCACCAAGCAAGAGAACGTTATCTGGAAATTGAACGGCGCCGACGCTCCGGCAACCCTGGCGCAGCTGCCTGCCGGCTCGTATGAGTTCGAAGGCACCGTCGATGGCACCACGCAGACAGTCAAGCAGCGCGTGGTCATCGAGGCTACTGCGGCGGACCTGGCACTGTCTCTTATACACATCTCCGAGCCCACGAGACATGCGCAGATCTC
>UQPL01000020.1:0-16003 GCA_900542895.1 uncultured Collinsella sp.
TCTCCGTGTCTTCCACCATGGGCCCTGGCGTCAAGGTCGATCCCGCTGTCCAGCGTGACTTCCTGGCTGAGTAACTGCTAGTTACTGCCTGAGTACAGCAAGCATTGCTAAAGAAACCCGGTTCTGCCTTGTGCAGGACCGGGTTTCTTGCTATCGCGTCAAAACCACCTCAAAGGGGACAGCGTCCCCTTTGAGGTGGTTACCAGGGTGTTCTGGCTGTTGAGGACTCGATGGCATCGTGGCGTTTGAGCTCGCGGCGCATGGTTTGTGAGTTGAGCCAGGCTGCTTGCCAGCCGCGGATGGGGTAGTGCGTCTGGTCGAGCTCAAACTGCGTATAGCCGCAGGCGTTGATGATCGTTGCCCCGCATGCGTGCTGACGCTCGCGCTGAAAATCGCAACCGTAGCTTTGGTGTACATGCCCATGCACCATGTAGTCGACCCCCCAGGACTCAAGCGCCGTGTTAAAGCACTTAAACCCTCGATGCGGTAGATCGTCCAGATCACCCATACCGGCGGCGGGTGCATGGGTAAGCAGAATGTCGCACCCGCCGACCATCCTAACCTTACGCGACAGCTTACGCATGCGTTTGGACATCTCGCGTTCGGTGTACATGTTGGCGCCGTCGCGATAACGCATGGACCCGCCAAGGCCCGCAATGCGAATCCCTCGGTACGTGTACACGCTGTCTTCCACGCAGATACATCCGCCCGGTGCATGACGTGCGTAGCGGTCATCGTGATTGCCGCGCACGTAGATGAGCGGTTTGTTGATGACCGTAACCAAAAACTCAAGATAGTCCGGGTCCAGATCGCCGGCGGACAAAATCAGGTCGACTCCCTCAAAGCGTTCCTTGCGAAAGCACTCCCAAAGGCATCGTTCTTCGGTATCGGCTATGGCAAGGATTTTCATAGGGCAGGGACTTTCGGCTCATCGTCGAGCTGCGGAATGGTGCCCACCACGTTGTCCGCCAGCCAATTCATCTCGACAATCTGCGTGCTCGGCAGCGGAGGGAAGCCTTCGATCTGTACCACGCCGTTCTGGCTGTGGAGCTCGCCGCCAAAGGGGTTGATGGATCCCTCAACAATGCCATTGCGGAGGAGCTGAACAAGCTTGCGCGTCTGATAGGGCAGGCCCGGAGCGTAGCGAATGTCGATAACGCCTGAGCTCATGCCGTACCAGTAGTTGACGGCGCGCACTTGCTGCTCATCGGCGGTTTCGTCCCACGTGCCGTGCAGCAGGCTTTTCACGATAAGTTCGTAGTAACGCCCCCAGTTCCAGACGGGCATGGCGATGCCGGTAACCTTGCCATCGACCAAGCGGTGAAGCCCGTAGGCCGTTGGGTCTTCGAGCGACTTTGACATGTCAGCGCCGGTCATGACGCTTACGCCTTCGCGGCACATGGCTTCGGCAAGACCACCGGCGGGAACATCGCCCCAGGTGAGGATGACCTGCGCGCGCGGGTCGAGCAGCGAGGCGCCAATCGCAAAGGCGTTGATCTCGCTGAGTGCGCCCGAGGCGAAGACCGACGCGTGGTAACCGATGCGGTGGTTGTCCGCCATGCTGGCCGCAAGGGCGCCCAGCAGAAACTTGGCCTCGTACATCTTGCCAAAGTACGAACGGACGCTTTGATGGGGAAGGCCGATAGAGCAGTTGAGGAACCGAACCCGGGGATACTCAACGGCAGCCCTGAGCGTGTATTCCATCAGGCGGTGCGAGGTCGAGAAGATGACGTTTGCTCCATGTTTGACAGCCGTTTCCACGGCGGCGTAGAACACATCCGGATCGTGACAGTCCTCGAACGCCTCGGTGCGCACGATACCGCCAAAGTGCTCATCGAGATACTGACGCCCTTGGTCGTGCAGGCTGTCCCAGCTCGACGTCGCACAGGGGAACTCATGGATAAAGGCGATGCGCAGGGGGTTGGCCGTCGAGTAGACGGTCTTGCCCATAAAGAAGTTGAGCACGCCAGAGGTGGACTTGGCGGGCGTCTCCTCCTCGTCGACGCTCGGTGCTTCGACAAGATCGACCTTGTCCTCGTCATTTTTGCCGGCAATGACCAGCTCGCGCCAGATCTTGCACAGGCGGTTTACGACGATATCCGTCGGCGTATCCAGCAGGCGGTCCTGGTTGTACACATTGAGGTAGACGAGCATGGCGTCGGCGGGCGTAATGTCCAGGTGATCGCCGCCTGCGCGAAGGTAGGCACGCTTAAAGAGCAGGAAAGTGTGGCGCAGGTATTCGACCTTTTTCTGCGGCCATTTTTCGATAAGGTTCTGACCGAGCATCTTCGCGAGCGTTTCGTAGCTTCCCTCACGCGAGAACTCGATCTCGTATAGGGGGCAGACGCGCCAAAACGCGCAGAACTCGCCGTACAGGCGGCTTTCGACGGAATCCCATGTGCCGGGGTAGAGACGGGTGACCTTGGCCGAAACCGTCGGGGCGTCTAGGAATTTGAGGACACTGACGCGTTTGTTGCCTTCTTGGACATAGAACCGATGCATGAACTCGGTGACGATGACGGGGTCGCGATAGCCCTCGGTCACCTGGATGTCGTAGAGGTTGGACCACTTGCGGGCGAACTCGGTGCTAAACGGAAGCAGGGGCATAAAGTTACACGAAAAGGCGGACTGACGGCCCTTGGTGACCGTGCCGACGACCATTTCGAGCGGAATATCCCGCAGGCCGACATTCTCTCGCTGACCTAAGGGGAGCTGAGCAACCAAGCTATCGAGGTCCGTAAGGTATGGATGCTCGCTTTGGCTAATGGCGCGTCGACGTCCTTGCTCGCCGCGCTTGCGTGCTTGACGATAGGCCTCTTCCATAATGTTGCTCCCTTAGTCGTTTAAACAACTATATGAACCATGGTACCACGAATGAAAACCACTACAAAGATGCCTGTCCCCTTTGCGGTGGTTTAGGCGATGATGGGGGCGATGGCGCGGATGCAGGCGTCGGCTGCCGTGAAAGTAGTGCTGTCGTCGCTGACGATAAAGATGATCTTTCCTTTGATGCCAAAGTCGCCGATTTCGCTAAAGAGCACGTAGGGCTCTTTGTCAAAGCCCGAGATGGGCGAGACGGCCGTTTTGGTTGCGCTCGTGAGCTCGTCTGCCAGCGCGTCAAGGGAAGCCCACTTAGACGTGTCCTTTACGGCAACGGGCACGGCCACGCGTCCAAAGGGCATCAAATGCACGAGCGTGTTCTTGGAGATGTTGGAGTTGGGCACAATGATGGTCTGTCCACAGGCATCCTCAATCGTTGTATGGCGCCAAGTGATGTCTTGGACCACGCCGGATACGCCGCCGACCTCGATATTGTCGCCGGGTTTGATGATGCCCATAAAGGTCACTTGCATGCCGCCGATAAGGTTTGACAGCGTGTCCTGAAAGCCGAGCGAGATGGCGATGCCGCCGACGCCAAGAGCGGCGACGAGGGCGTTTGCATTAATGCCAAAACAGTTGTCGAGGATAAAGCTGCCGCCGATCATCCAGATGACGGCGCGCGCGATGTTGATGAAGATACTCGATGCCGGTAGCGGGTTATCGTCTCGGTTAAGCAGATGGTTCAGGGTCTTGGATACGACCTTGGCGGCGACGGCGGTGCCTATCGCCAAGATGACGGCCCAGATGATGTTGTGGACCCACCGTTGCTCAAAGAAATGAAGAATCGGCTCAAACAATTCCATGTAGGGAAACCTCCTAATGATCGTCCAACCATGATACCCACCAAGAAGCCCGTCCGATCAAATTCAGACGGGCTTCTGTGCTCGATATAAGGTTTACGCGGCGGGGCTGCAAGGCCCGGCGGTGTAGCTTAGCGTCGACGCTTCCAGATAATGCCGAGGATGATGACGATGATGCCGCCGATAAGGCACGCGCCAACTACTGCCAGCGTGCGGTCTCCCGTTGCGGCGAGCTTACCGCTCGTCTTCTTGGTGCTGACCTTCGTGGTCGTCGTGTCCGTCTTAGGCGAGGGCTTAGGCGTCAGGGCCGGTGTGGGCGTGGGGTCCACGGCAGCGGAGCCAAAGCTGATGGTGCCGGCGAGCCCGGCCATCTTGCTCTCCCAGCCGTTCTGCCCAATCAGTGCCCTCAGCGCCGCCTCGCACGTGCCCCACTCGGTGTACTTGGTGGCGTGTGCAAAGGTGGGAAAATCGGTCGTGTTGGTAATGATGTAGTTGTTGGTGGCGACGGTATAGGTCTTGGCGGGGTCGAGCGTGTTGCCGTCTTTGGTGAGTGTGGCACTCACAATGCGCTTGCCTTCGGGCTGCGTCCAATCAATCGTCACGTTGATGCCGCCAAAGGAGAGAACGCTGCCAGAGTCATCGCGCCACTTGTACTTGTCTTGCGCCTCCTGCTCGGTGTGACCGGCCGCCACATAAGCCTGCTGAAGCTCGTAGCTGTCGTTGCAATCGTCGCTGATTTGTAGCGAGTGCTCGAGCGCTGCGAGGAAGTCCGCGCCGGTCATGGTCCAGGTCTCCACGGTGTTGCCGTAGGGCGAGATGGCGATGACGTTGCCGGCGGTCACGTTGCCCGCCGCGATGCCGCCGCGGATGCCGCCAGCGTTTTCGATAGCGAGGTCCGCGCCCGTCAGGTCAAGATAGGAGCTGCAAATCACGTGGCCGATGGTCTGGGCCTTGGTGGTGTCGCCCTCCTTGCTGGGACGGAAATCGGTGGTGCGCACCATTTCCCAACCATGCGTGCCTGCGGCGTCCTCGCCGTAGAAATAGTTGGTGGTGGATGTGCCGAGCACCTTGTTCGATTCGTTTTCAAAGGCCTCGTCGAGCGGCTTGATCTTGTTGCGGACGGCTTCAAGGCAGCTTTGGTAGTCGGAGCCCTTGTCGGGGTCTGCCAAAAGGTCGTTGACGTTCTTGGCGGTGTAGAGCTTCTCGTCGCTGCCGTCTGCAGGGACCGTGACCGTGTCATCGTCGGTCGACTCGGTGCCATTGGTGTCGTACTTGTACGGAATGGAAAGCAGTCCCACCTCGGCAAAGGCACTGCCCGCCTCGACAACGTGGATTGTCTTGCCGTCGGCTCCCGTCACCTTCTCGTTAAGGTTGATGTGCTCGTGGCCTGCGATAAGGGCATCGACGCCACGGAGTCGCGTGGCAAAGGTCTTGGCGTCGAGCGTGTGCGCGATGCACACAACAACATCGCACCCCTCCTTGCGCAGCTGCTCTGCCTCGGTATTGATGGCGTTCGTGGCACTCGAGAACGACGTGCCCGCGACCAGGTCCGCGCGCAGCGAGGATCCCAGCGACTCATCCATGGCACCCACGACGCCGGCCTTGATTTTGTAGTCGAATGTGGAGTGATCCTCGCTATCCTCCCAGGTGCGATCGAGCGTCTTCGTGATGCTCGAGCTCCATACGCCGCTCGTAGACTTCGCGTTCGCGCAGAGCATGGTGAAGGGCGTGCCGGTGGTGCTGTAGCCGGTCATGGTGCGGAGCTTGTCCGCGCCGTAGCTCCAGTCGTGGTTGCCCGGCGTGGTCGCGTCGTAGCCGTCTACATAGAAGGTGTCCATGAGCTCGGCGATGCTCTTGCCCTCGCTCATGGTGGCGAAGGACTGCCCGTGGAAGGTGTCGCCCGCATCGAGCAAAAGATCGGGGGCGCTGTTTTGGGCGCTATAGAGAACCGCCAGCCCATCAAAGCCCACAGTGCCGGTGCCCTTGCTTGCGTTGTAGCTGTACTTGTAGCTGCCGTGGATGTCGTTGGTGTGCATGACGGCCACGGAGCCGTCAATAGCGGCGGGCAGGTTCCCCGCGAAAGCGAGGCTCGGGATGCCTGCGAGCGCGCCGGCAAACAACGCGGTGGCTAACGCAAGGCGGGGGAGTCTTTTCATGGCAGTTTCCTTAGTCCTTAGCCAGAATGTCTGGTTGAATATCGGATTATCGACATAATATGCGAAAACCGCCGCAAGGGCGCCTGTCCCTTTGCGGCGGTTTTGACGTTTGCGCAGATAAAACCTACCAAAATAAACCTGTCCCTTTTTGGCAGGTTTTAGCTCAGCAGCATGCGGTCGTTGGCGAGCTCGCCGCCCGAGACCTCCTCGAACTTCTGCAGCAGGTCGGCTACGGTGAGCGACTTCTTCTCATCGCCCGCCACGTCGTAGATCACGTGGCCTTCGTGCATCATGATCAGACGGTTGCCCAGACGGATGGCGTCGTTCATGTTGTGCGTGACCATGAGCGTGGTCAGGTGGTTCTCGTCGACGATCTCCTCGGTCAGGTTAAGCACCTTAGAGGCCGTCTTGGGGTCGAGGGCCGCGGTGTGCTCGTCGAGCAGCAGCAGGCGCGGCTTGGTGAGCGTGGCCATCAGCAGGGTGAGTGCCTGGCGCTGGCCGCCCGAGAGCAGGCCGACCTTGGCGTTGAGACGCGTGTCCAGACCAAGGTCCAGGCGCTTGAGCAGCTCAACGTACTCATCTTTCTCGGCCTTGGTGACGCCCCACGAAAGGCCGCGACGCTGGCCGCGACGCTTGGCGAGGGCCAGGTTCTCGGCGATCTGCATGTCGGCAGCGGTACCGCGCATGGGGTCCTGAAACACGCGGCCCAGGTACTTGGCGCGCTGCGACTCGCTCAGGCGCGAGATGTCGGTGCCGTCGAGCTCAATAACGCCCGAATCGAGCGGGTACACGCCGGCGATCATGTTGAGCAGCGTGGACTTGCCGGCGCCGTTGCCGCCGATCACGGTTACAAAGTCGCCGTCATTCAGGGTGAGGTCGACGCCGGTGAGCGCGCGCTTCTCGGTGACGGTGCCCTTGTTAAAGGTCTTCTTGACGTGCGAGAGCTTAAGCATCTGCCTCATCCCCCTTCGTGTAGGAGCTGCGGAGCTTATAGCGCTCCCAAACCACGGGCACGCACAGGGCCACAGCGACAATTACGGCGGAGAGCAGCTTCATGTCGTTGGCGTCCATGCCCAACTGCAGCACGATGGCGCGGATAAGGAAGTACACCACGGAGCCAAAGACGGCGGAGGCAAGACGGACGCTAAACTGCGTGAGGCCGCCGGGCAGCAGACGGCCGAGCACCTCACCGATAACAATGGCGGCAAGACCGATAACGATGGCACCGGTGCCCATACCAATGTCGGCATACTTTTGGCTCTGGCAGATGAGCGCGCCCGAAAGGCCGATGAGGGCGTTGGAGAGCACGAGGGCGATCATCTTGGTGGAGTTGGTGTTGACGCCCAGAGCGCGGATCATGTACTCGTTGTTGCCGGTGGCGCGCAGCGCCGAGCCAATCTCGGTGCCAAAGAACCAATACAGGATGGCAACGATAGCCACGGCGAGCAGGATGCCCAAGATGATGGCAACGGTGGACTGCGGCAGACCGGTCATATTGCTGACGGCCGAGAACACGGTGCCCTTGGCAAGAATTGGCGTATTGGACTTGCCCATGATGCGCAGGTTGATGGACCACAGGCTGATCTGGGTGAGGATTCCGGCGAGGATCGCGGGAATCTCGAAGACGGTGGTCAAAATGCCCGTGACGGCACCCGCGATGGCGCCGGCGCACATACCGGCCAGCACGGCGAGCAGCGGGTCGACGTTGTTATTGACGATGAGCACAGCGCAGACGCAGCCGCCGAGGGCAAAGCTGCCGTCGCAGGTCATATCGGGAATGTCGAGCAGGCGGAACGTGATAAACACGCCAAGCACCATAATGCCCCAGAGGACGCCCTGCGAAACGGCGCCCTGCAATGCAATGAGCATGCTTCATACCTCCTAGGATAGGGTGGACACGTGATTCACCATAATAGCGGTAACAATGCATAGAAGAGCTGCGGACAGACGTTTTGTTTTACCTGAAACAAGCAGGGCGGACGCCGGTCTACAGCGCCCGCCCCTGTGGCTCAGATATTGAATAACGCAGCTAAAGCGCGAGCACGGGCTCTAGACGCATGCCGCGTATGGCATTACGCGTCCAGGGCGGAAAGGTCGATGCCCAGGGCCTCGGCCATTTCGTCGTTCTTGACGACGACCAGGTCCTTGCTCGAGAGGTGCTTGATCGGCATATCCTCGGGCTTGGCCTCGCCCTTCAGAATCTTGACGGCCATCTCGCCCGCGGCGTAGCCCAGATCCTCGTAATTGATGGAGAGGGTGAACAGGCCGCCGGCCATGCACATGCCCTCCTCGCCAGTCACGAAGGGAAGCTTGTTCTCCTTGCAGATCTGGCCCACCTGCGAGGCGCCCGCGGCGATGGTGTTGTCGGTGGGGGAGTACAGCGCGTCGACCTTGCCCACGGCAGACTCGACGACGGACTGAATCTCGTTGGAGCTCGAGACGGTGAAATCGGTGTACTCGAGGCCCAGCTTGTCGAGCTCCTTCTTGGCGGCCTTGATCTGGACGTCGGAGTTGGACTCGGCGGTGCAGTAGAGCAGGCCGACCTTTTTAACGTCGGGCAGGACCTTCTGCATCATCTCGAGCTGCTCGGCGACCGGGGTGAGGTCGGAAGCGCCCGTGACGTTGGTGCCGGGCTTGTCGTTGTCCTGGACCAGGCCGGAGGCGGCGTAGTCGGTGATGGCGCAGCCCACGATGGGGATATCGGCCGTGGCGCCGGCGGCAGCCTGCGCGGCGGGCGTGGCGATGGCATAAATCAGGTTGACGTTGTCGCCCACAAACTTGTCGGCAATGGACTTACACGTGGACTGGTCGTTCTGGGCGTTCTTCTGGTCGATCTTGACCTTAAGGCCGCTCTCCTTGATGGCCTTGACAAAGCCGTCGTTGGCGGCATCGAGTGCGGAGTGCTCGGTGAGCTGCAGAACGCCGATGGTGTAGTCGGAACCGGCGGCAGCAGAGCCGGAACCAGAGTTGCCGCCGCACCCGGCGAGCGGGGCGAGCGCGAGCAGGCCGGCGGAGACCAGAAGGCTCCTGCGGCTGATGGTGATGTCCTTCATATCATTACCCCCAGTATAAAAATGGCTGGAAACACTGCACTGGGACAAAGTGCAAGTGGAACTATAGTAGCGCTGATGTCCATTTTTACAACAGCCTGGCGGGTTTTTTAATACAGAATCGGATGGGCGGTGCGGGTAGTCGAATGGGCGGCGGAGGGTCTTATGCGGCGGAGGAGGCGTCGTCCTCGTCTAGGGCGGCGAAGAGCTTCTTGCCGTCGAGGAGACGTGTGGTGACGTTTCTCATTCGGCCAATCTCTACGGTACGCAACGTGTCATCGGCGCCTCGGGCGTCGTAGACCGTTCCCAGCAGATACGAGATGCCATCGCGCTGCCTGATGGCAAAGGGACGCAGCGTCATCCGTGCTGCTTCGGTTTCGCCACGCGTCGTAACGCTCGAAATATCAAAACTCACCGTGGTTCCGTGGTCGATGGCCTGCTCGACGAGCTCGCACGTGTCGATGCGCTTGATGGGCGTGCGTGTTGCCTTGGTAGCCTTGCTGCCTGCGCTCGGAACGGGTTCGGGTGTATCGAGGTAGCCGCGAACGTCGGCACTCGCCATGGCAACTAAGTGCTGCGCCATGCTCTTGCGGATAGCGATAGGCGTGGAGCGGTTGCGCATGACCATACCGTGGAGCCGGATGATCTCTTCATCGGTGAGCGGGCGGGTAAGAAGTTTGTAGCCCACGCCGCGTTTGTACTCAATTTCGTATCCGGCATGGCGAAGCGCGGAGATGGCGGTGTAGATGCTGCGCCGCGCCGCCGAGATGGGCATGCGGGCGGGGTCGTCGGGATGGGCGAGGCGCCGGATCAGCTCATCGGAAAGCATGGCCTTGTCCTCGCCGGTGTTTTCGCTTAATAGTTGCAGGATGCGAACGGCGCGATAGGCTGCCATCGAGGCGGCGCCTCTAGTCGTGGTGTCGTAGGTTTCAACAGCGGCTTCGGTCATCGTGCCCACGTCCTTTCCGTTTTGGGTGGCGACGGTATGGAGCCTAGGACGCGGGGCTTTCCCAGGGGCGCAGGGCGCTCTGGGCGGTCGGTAGTCGTCGGCAAACGGCGGGTCGAGTTTTCAACAGCCCTGCTCAACTGACCAAAACCTTGCCAAAAGCTTGACGGATGCTGTTGAAAAAAGCGTCTCTCGACCGATGTCGAGAGACGCTTGTACGATGAGCGTTGGCGTGTGGCGACGCGAGCTAGTGTCCGACGATTAGAAGTCGGCGTTGCCCACGGTGCGCGGGTGCGGCAGGACGTCGCGGATGTTGCCCACGCCGGTCAGATACATGACCAAGCGCTCGAAGCCCAGACCGTAGCCGGCGTGCTTGCAGGAACCGTAGCGGCGCAGGTCAAGGTAGTACTTGTACTGCTCGGGATTCATACCCAGGTCCTTGATGCGGGCCTCGAGCAGATCCAGGCGCTCCTCGCGCTGGGAGCCGCCGATAATCTCGCCGATACCGGGAACCAGGCAGTCGGCGGCGGCGACGGTCTTGCCGTCCTCGTTCATGCGCATGTAGAACGCCTTGATCTCGGCCGGGTAGTCGGTCACGAAGGTCGGGCGCTTAAAGTGCTCCTCGGTCAGGAAGCGCTCGTGCTCGGTCTGCAGGTCGATGCCCCAGCTGACGGGGTAATCAAACTGGTGGCCAGCAGCGACTGCCTGCTCCAGGATCTCGACGGCCTCGGTGTAGGTAACGCGGGCAAAGTCGGAGTTGGCGACATGGTCCAGGCGCTCGAGCAGACCCTTGTCCACAAACTTGTTGAGCATATTGAGCTCGTCGGGGCAGGTTGCCATAACGTCCTTAAGGACGTACTTGAGCATGGCCTCGGCGTTATCCATGTAGTCGTTAAGGTCGGCAAAGGCCATCTCGGGCTCGATCATCCAAAACTCGGCGGCGTGGCGCGTGGTGTTGGAGTTCTCGGCACGGAAGGTGGGGCCAAAGGTGTACACGTCGCCAAAGGCCATGGCAAAGTTCTCGGCATTGAGCTGACCGGACACGGTGAGGCTTGCATGCTTGCCAAAGAAGTCCTGGCTCCAGTCGACCTCGCCGGACTCGGTGAGGGGCGGATTTTTGGGGTCGAGCGTGGTCACGCGGAACATCTCGCCGGCGCCCTCGCAGTCACTCGTGGTGATGATGGGGGTGTTGACGTAGACAAAGCCCTGCTCCTGGAAGAAGCGGTGGATGGCGGCAGCCGCGACAGAGCGGATGCGGAACACGGCGCGGAACAGGTTGGTGCGCGGGCGCAGGTGCTGCTGGGTGCGCAGGAACTCGACGGTTGCGCGCTTCTTCTGCAGCGGGTAATCCGGGGCGCTGACGCCCTCGACCTCGATGGAGGTGGCAGAAAGCTCGAAAGGCTGGGGCGCATCGGGGGTCAGCTTGACGGTGCCGGTGCAAATGAGTGCGGCCGAGACGTTTTGATGGGCGATCTCGTCGTAGTTGTCGAGTGCCTCGCGGTTCATGACGACCTGCAGGTCGCGGAAGCAGCTGCCGTCGTTGAGCGTAACGAAGCCAAAGTTCTTCATGTCGCGGACGGACTTGACCCAGCCGGCGACGGTGACGGTCTGGCCGCCGAGCGACTCGGCATCGGCATAGAGCTGCGCGATTTTGGTGCGGTTCACGTATCCTCCCATAACGGTTGAATGATAGTTATCCATACAGTTCGATATTCTAGCAGCTCGGCTCATTTGGGCTATACAGATAAGGCATTGGCGGGATGGTTTTTCAAACGAAAAGCGCCCGCGGCCAAATGGTCGTGGGCGCTTGACGAGGTGCCTTTTGGCTGTGTGGCGCGGGGCCTGGCTACTTGGTCTTGGCAACCAGCAGCGGGTCGCCCAGCTTGACGAGCGGGTTGCCGCCGATAAGCGTTCCAGACTCGCCGACATGGTCGATGCTCTTAAGACGATCGAGCTCGGAGACGATGACGGTCACGATGTCCTCGTGACCAGCGGCCTTAATGGCCTCGCGGTCGAAGCTGATGAGCGGCTGGCCTGCCTTGACCACATCGCCCATCTCGACAAAGCGGGCAAAACCCTTGCCGTTCATTTCCACGGTGCCCAGGCCAACATGGATGAACACGCGAAGACCGTCCTCGGTGATCATGCCAATGGAGTGGTTGGTGACAGTGGTGGCACCGATGCGGCCGTTGGCGGGCGCATAGATGGTGCCGGTAATGGGCTCGATGCCATAGCCCTGGCCAAGCATGCCCGAGGCGATCGTCTCGTCGGGAACCTCGTTCAGGTTGACGAGCACGCCGTTGACGGGGGCATAAATGACGCCTTCGCGGGTAGCGAAGCTTGCTGCGGGCGGAACGGACGCCTCGCCGGTCGAGGTGAAGGTGGACTTAAGCGAATCGAGCAGACCCATAGTTGCCTCCAACTTAAATAGGCGCATATCGCGCGTTTGGTTTGCCGGAAACATTTCACATGTGTTTCGCGGCTTGGTCAACGCCCCTATTCTACGCTGCTCAAAGATACCTCTGAACTGGGATTATGTGATATATCAGTTGAAGGGAAACTTATTGCCGGAGTGTTTCTGCGCCACGGGTTCAAGTGGGGTACGCTTGAAGGCAAAAAACAAGGGCGCTTAATTTGCGCGAAGGGAGCACATATGATTGTCGAGAACCATGCGCTGTGGGGCGAGGAGCCGACCGAGGAATATCCGGCGACCTTTACGTATTTGGGTGCCGAGCCGCTGCCCGACAAGCCCAATGGCCGCCGCCCCGCGGTGATCATCTGCGGCGGAGGCGGGTTTACGCATATCGCTCCGCACGAGCAGGACCCGGTGGCGTTTGCGTTTTTGGATCACGGTTACCAGACCTTTGTGCTCAACTATGTCACGAGTTCTACGGGTGACGTGAGCTTTCCGCACCCGCAGGCGGATCTTGCCAAGATGGTCGCCACGGTGCGCGCCAACGCTGACGAGTGGCATGTCGATCCCAAGCGCGTGTGCGTCGTGGGCTTTTCTGCTGGCGGCATGATTTGCGCCTCGCTGGCAACACAGTGGAAGACCGGCCCCTTCGCGGCACTTGCCGGGGCGCGTCCGGACGACATTCGTCCCGATGCCGTGGTGCTGGGCTATCCATTGCTCGACTTTGCCTATGTGCGTGACATGCAGACGCGCGATCCGCGCATTGACTTGCGTGTGCCCAAGACGGGCGGCAAGACGGGGCGCGATTTGCTCAACGACTACCTGTCGATGGTGACGGGCGGCGAGGCAACTGACGAGCATCTGGCCGACATCTGCCCCACCACGCATGTTTCGCGTCAGATGCCACCGACCTTTGTGTGGGGCGTGTCCGACGACAAGACGGCGCCGATCGCGCAGGTCTATCCGTTTGCCCAACGCATGGCGGAGGAGGGCGTCGCTTGCGAGATGCACGTCTTTGACCAGGGCGGTCACGGCCTTTCGCTCGGCAACGCCAACACCGCGGTCGACAACGAGGACAAGCAGGTTTCCGTCCGTCCCTGGATCCGCCTGGCCTTCCGCTTCCTCGAGCGCCATCTGTAAGAGTCCCGGCATCCAAGCCCTTCAATAACTTGCGGTGAAATAGTTCCTATCTGGGGCATCAACCAGCCCATCCAGGAACTATTCCACCGCAACTTCGTTTTTGATGCCCCGTCCGGAAACTGCGCCCCAGTTTTGCCTTTCAAGGTGGGACGCAGTTTCCCATAGGGCCTCGACTGGGAAAGCGCGTCCCGTTTCGAGCGGGGATTCCGGGATGCATTTTCCGTAAGAGGCCTGTTTGGGAAACCATATCCCGTTTCGAGCCGGAATTCTGGGATGTAGTTTCCCCGAGAGGCCTCATCGGGAAACTATGGCCCTGAACTCTCCTGCCTGTCCCCATTGCGCCAATTTGCTGATTGAACATCGTTGTGTGTTCGCGCTATCATGCATGGTTAAATTGGTTAGCCGTGGCAAACGGTTAGCCAAGGTGAACATAAATGCAACGCCCTGTGGGCGCCGGGGGAGGAACACGGACGTGAAGCTCGATACGCTCGAGATTGGAAAGGACGCCGTTGTCGCATCGGTGGCATCGGACGATCAGGCACTCCGACAGCATATTTTGGACATGGGTCTAACGCCGGGCACCGAAGTCACCATGATGAAGTACGCCCCCATGGGCGACCCGCTCGAGATCCGCCTGCGTGGCTACGAGCTGACACTGCGCAAGGACGATGCCGCTCGCATCGAGCTCGTGGGTATTCACGACACCGATACGGGTCCGCGCGCTAACGCCGCAATCGGCACGACGGAGCATCCGGCCCTGGGCGAGGGGACGTATTCGCCCCGTGCGGCAAAGACGGCCGTGCCCGAGGGCGCGCCGCTGCACTTTGCCCTCGCCGGCAACCAAAACTGCGGCAAGACCACGTTATTCAACCAACTGACGGGCTCCAACCAGCATGTCGGTAACTTTCCCGGCGTGACGGTCGACCGCAAAGATGGCACCATCCGTAACCATCCCGAGGCGAGCGTTACCGACCTGCCCGGCATTTACTCCCTGTCGCCGTACACAGGCGAGGAGGTCGTGAGCCGTCAGTTCATCCTCGACGAGCGCCCGGACGCCATCATCGACATCATTGACGCTACCAACATCGAGCGTAACCTGTACCTGACACTGCAGCTCATGGAGCTTGACCGTCCTATGGTCATCGCGCTCAACATGATGGACGAGGTGACCGCCAACGGCGGCGCCGTAGACGTCAACTTGCTCGAGAGCCTGTTGGGCGTGCCCGTTGTCCCCATTAGCGCTGCCCGCAACGAGGGCATCGGCGAGCTGGTGGACCACGCCCTGCACGTGGCGCGGTTCCGCGAGCGCCCTGGTCGCCTGGACTTTTGCGCGCCCGACGGTCCGGACGGCGGTGCGCTGCATCGCTGCATCCACGGTATTGCTAACCTGATCGAGGACCATGCCGTGACGGCGCACATCCCGGTGCGCTTTGCGGCGACCAAGCTGGTCGAGGGCGATGAGCTGGTAACCGAGGCGCTTCACCTGGATCGCAATGAGCTCGACGCTATCGAGCACATCATCACCCAGATGGAGGGCGAGGCCGGCACCGACCGCCTATCTGCGCTGGCCGATATGCGTTTTAGCTTTATCGGCGACGTGTGCGGGCGTTGCGTCGTCAAGCCGCACGAGAGCCGCGAGCACGTGCGCTCCGTCAAGATTGACCGCATCCTGACAGGTCGTTACACAGCCATTCCGGCGTTTCTGGTGATCATGGGCCTCGTCTTTTGGCTGACGTTTGGCGTGATCGGCGCGGCGTTGCAGGGACTCATGGAGGACGGTATCGCTGCCATCATCGCCTCGGCCGATGCGGGCCTCAAGGCGTTCGGTACCAACGACGTGGTGCGCTCGCTGGCTGTCGACGGCGTACTTACGGGCGTGGGCAGTGTGCTGACCTTCCTGCCGATTATCGTCGTGCTCTTTTTGTTCCTCTCCATTCTGGAAGACTCCGGATACATGGCGCGCGTGGCCTTTGTCATGGATAAGGTGTTGCGTCGCTTTGGCCTGTCGGGCCGCAGTTTCGTGCCCATGCTCGTCGGTTTTGGCTGCACCGTGCCGGCTATCATGTCGACCCGTACGCTCCCATCCGAGCACGACCGCAAGATGACGGTCATGCTCACGCCGTTTATGAGCTGCTCAGCCAAGCTGCCGGTTTACGGCTTGCTGTGCGGGGCGTTTTTCCCGCAGGCGACGGTTCCCGCCATGGTCTCGCTCTATCTGATCGGTATCGTGGTCGGCTGCATCGCGGCTTTGGTGCTCAACCGCACGGCATTTAAGGGCGACCCGGTGCCGTTTATCATGGAGCTCCCCAATTACCGCCTGCCGAGCGTCAAGACGACGGTGATGCTGGCATGGGATAAGGCCAAGGACTTCATCACCAAGGCCTTTACCATTATCTTTGCCGCGACCGTGGTCATCTGGTTCCTTCAGACGTTCGACATCCGCTTTAACGTGGTCGCCGACCAGTCGCAAAGCCTGCTTGCCGGTCTGGGTAGCATCATCGCGCCGGTGTTGGCCCCGCTCGGCTTTGGCGACTGGCGCGCCTCGACGGCGCTCGTCACGGGGCTCATTGCCAAGGAGAGCGTCATCTCGACGCTCACGGTGCTTTTGGGCGCAACGT
>UQPL01000021.1:0-15968 GCA_900542895.1 uncultured Collinsella sp.
GCAACGAGCCCCAGACCCAAAAAGCCTCCCGCACGGCAACGCCCCGCGGGAGGCTCAACGTCAAACAGACGGTACCTTACGCCTCGGACTTCTTGGCATAGATAAACCAGTAGCCGAGCGCGATCAGGACCGCGCCGCCCACGATGTTGCCCAGCGTGGCGGCGGACAAGTTAAACGCAATGCCCGCAGCGTTGAGCGCATCGGCGCCGGCGACGTCGGCACCATAACCGCATGCATGCATCACGGCACCCATGGGCAAAAAGTACATGTTGGCAACGCAGTGCTCAAAACCGCAGGCCACAAAGGCAGCGATGGGCAGCAGAATGCCCACAACCTTATCGACCACGGTCTTGCCAGCGGTACCGATCCACACGGCCAGGCACACAAAGATGTTGCACAGGATGCCGCGGAAGAAGATCGTCACCCAGTCGATCGTCACCTTGCCGGCGGCGACGCTCACCATGGAATTGGCGACCGCCTCGCCGTTGAGCTTGTAAATGCCAGCCATGTACACCAAAAAGACGATGAACAGGGCACCAGCAAAGTTACCAAGCCACACGACGACCCAAGCCTTAAGCATCTGGACCAAGGTGATCTTTTTGCTCTTGAGCGCGCAGACCATAAGCGAATTGCCGGTAAACAGCTCGGCGCCGCACACCAGCACCAGCACCAGGCCCAGGCAAAAGCACAGGCCGCCCACGACGCGCTGGGCACCCCAGCCCAGCGTGCTGTCGCTCAAAAACACCGTAAAGAACAGGCCGCCGAAGGCGATAAACGCACCGGCGAACATTGCCAACAGAAAGGCCTTAGCGACCGGCAGGTTAGCCTTGGTCACGCCGGCGGTCTCGGTCTTGGCCTCGATCGCGGCGGGCGCCAGGCAATCGGGAGCGGGGTACTCCACCTTGGAATCTGCCATGTCAATCACTTCTTTCCTATTCAGCAGAGGCAAGCGCTGCTATAGCTCCTGCCCCAAGCGGACAAAGTGGGAAAAGTCGTTGGCGGCCACGGCGTCGTACACGGCGTCGACGGCCTCAAAGACCTCCGGGGACATGGGGTTATAGAACTCCGTATCGCCCGGCTGAATCCCTATGAAGACGATATCTTCGCACGATTGCTCAATCTCTTCGATCAGAATCGACAAAGGAAGCGAATGCGTGGTGAACATCGACTTGCGGGCCACATCGCGCTTGTCGAGCAAGCGGATGGACCCGACGGGCAGCGCCATGTCGGCGGCATCGACCAAGACCAGGCGAGGCGGACGCTCGCGCTTGACCTCGATGATGTCGTCCTCGGGCGTTTGGCCGCCGTCGATGGTGTACCAACCGGCGATGGGCACGTCCTCCATCTTTTTGGAGAGCACGGGGCCGGCGGCATCGTCGGCACGCAGCACGCTTCCCGCCGTGAGCACGATACCCGCAAACGGGGCGCCGTTCACACGTCCATCCACAACGCAACCCATTACTGCAACCTTCCCGTCAGATACACGCCCGACACATCGCGCACGCGCTCAACCAGATCGCGAAACTTCATTAAAAACGCGACCTGCTGGGCATGCAGGCCAAAGTCGTCATCGAACACCGAGATGCCGGCCTTGGCCGAGCCGCGAAAACCGCGCTCGTCGAGCAGCGTGTCGCAGGCCTCGAGCAGCGACGGCACCGCCGCCTTGTCGAGCTGGCACTCGCCAAAGGAGCGGATGGCCTCGAACTTGGTCTTGGCTTCCCCCTCCGGCAACGCTTCGACGAGCGAATAGAACACGTTCACCGGCACCGACAGGCGCGGCTCAAAGCAGTCGAGCACGCCGGTGTGGTGGCCCACGGCGAGCGTGTAGTACAGCACGTCGCAGGCCTCCTGGGGAACGTCTTCCTCGGTCTCCACAAACTTACGCGTGAGCTCGTAGAAGACCACCTGGTCGGGCGCGTGGCCCAGGCAGGGGTCGGCGACGCCCTCGGCGGCCTCGTCGCTTGCGCGCGAGGCATCGCCAAAAGAGCCGCCGAGCATGCCGGGGCCCGCAAAGTAACCAGAGCGGTCCGTGAGCTCCATCTAGCGACCTCCGGCCAGCACCAGATCCTGCAGCGCCGAGTACACCTCGACGCGGCGCGGATCATCTTGCTTGTCGATGAGCAGCGCCATGGCACCGCGAATATCGCCCTTGGGCGCGCCCTCGAGCGTATCCATAAACTCGTTGGCCAAATCGCGGCCGTAGCGGTAGCCACTCATGGCGCGAGCCTCGCGCTCAATGGCAACGCGCAGCTTGTACGGCACGCCGGGGTGCAGGATATCGGCCTGCTCGCCGGCGGCCTCCACCGTGGTCTCGGCATGGAGCTTTTGGTCCAGCAGACCGAGTGCCATGGCAAAGCCGTAGATGGTCTGCGCGGGGCTGGGCGGGCAGCCGGGGATATAGACATCGACCGGCAAGATCTTGTCCGTGCCACCCCAGACGCAGTAGTTGTCGTAGAAGATGCCGCCGGTGCAGCCGCACGCGCCATAGGACACCACGATCTTGGGATCGGGTGCGGCCTCAAAGGCGCGCAGGGCCGGCATGCGCATGGCACGCGTCACGGCACCGGTGTACAGCAGCACATCGGCGTGACGGGGCGAGGGCACGACCTTGATGCCAAAGCGCTCGACGTCAAAGACGGGCGTGATGGAACCGAAGATCTCGATCTCGCAGCCGTTGCAGCCGCCGCAGTCAACGCGGTAGACGTACACCGAGCGCTTGATCTTCTTAAGAAGGGTCGCCTTGGCCTTCTCGATGCTCTCGTCGAGCTCGATCTTGGTCGGGCGGTACTGAAGCCGCTCGGGCAAAAGCGTGGGTTCGGCCATGGTTACTCCTCCTTCGTTTCAAAATCCATGATGATGCCCTCGACCGGCGCCGGACCGGCGGGAATCTCGGGCGCATCGGGGTTGAGCTCGCGGTCGATATACTCCGGGTTCACGCCGTGGCCGCCCAGGTACTCCATGCCGGGGCCCTGGGGCTCGCCGGACGCAAGCGTCTCGTTGGCAGCCATGCCGTGCGCGTTGCCGGTCTTTACGGCCGAGGCGGCGCGCAGGGCGTCGAGCTCGCGCTTGCACTCCTGGCACATACCGACGGTACGGGCGGCCTGGATGGCCTCCATGCCGCCGGTCTTTTGCAGCAGGCGCTTGGCGTAGTCGATCTCCTTGTGCGGGGCAAACGGCTTGCCGCAGCGCGAGCAGTGCTCGAGCGTGTAGACGCTCTTGCTGGTGAGGTCGTCCTTGCTCATGACGGCCAGCTCAAACTCCTCGGTGAGCTTGATGGCCTCCATGGGGCAGGCTTCCTCGCAGCGCCCGCAGAAGATGCAGCGACCGTAGTCGATCGACCAGGTAATGGTATCGGCCGCAAGGTCGGTGTCCATGCGAATGGCATCGGCCGGGCACGCCACGCCGCAGGCACCGCAGGCGATGCAGAGCTCGGCATTGTGCTCGGGCTTGCCGCGCATGTCCTTGTTGGTGGGGAACGGCGCAAACGGGTACTTGACCGTCGCGTCGCCGGCCTTGGCGTTAACCTTCCAAAGCTTCAGCATATTAGAGCGCCTCCTCATCGAGCGGAGCGGCCATGGTGCCCTCGCCCGCGAGCGGCGACTTGTCGCGCCAGACGTTCTCGAACTGCTCCTTGTCGAGCACGTGGTCGCGCTTGGCGGCGACATCGGTCACCGTCACGCGGTCGGTGCAGGAGTAGCACGGGTCGAGCGAGCCGACGATCAGCGCCGCGTCGCCCACGGTGTTGCCGCGGAACATGTAGCGCAGGACCGGCCAGTTGCTGTACGTGGCCGCCTTGGCGCGCCAGCGGTAGCACTTCTGGTTATTGCCGAGCATGGCCCAGTGCACGTCCTCGCCGCGCGGCGCCTCGGTGGCACCGATGGCGTACTTGTGCGGGGTGTACTCCCAATCCGTGGTGAGAATGGGGCCCGACGGGCAGTTCTCGAGCATGGTCTCGATCATGTCGATCGAATCGTAGACCTCCTGGATGCGAACGGCGGTACGGCCGAAGGCGTCGCAGGTGTCGGCCGTGGCAGCGTGCATCTTTTGGACATCCGGATCGGCGTAGCCGTCGAAGGGATGGTCGAAGCGTACGTCGCGGGCATAGCCCGAGCCACGCATGAGCGGGCCGACCGGCGAGAAGTCGCGAGCGATCTTGCGGTCCAGAATGCCGATACCGCTCGTACGCTCGATAAAGTTGGGCGTAGAGAGCAGCACGTCGACGAGTTCTTGAACCTCGGAGCGCAGTTGGTGGATGGTCGTGAGCGTGGAGAGCTTCTGCTCGGCCAAAATGTCGCGACGCACGCCGCCGATCACGTTGAGACCGTAGGTCTTGCGGTGACCGGAGAGCTTCTCGGCCAGGTCCATGGACTTCTCGCGAACGCGGAAGAACTGCTGGAAGCCGGAATCGAAGCCGGTGTAGTGCGATGCGAGGCCAATGTTGAGCAGGTGCGAGTGCAGGCGCTCGACCTCGAGCATGATGGCGCGGATGTACTGCGCGCGCGGCGGGACGTGAATGCCCTGGGCGCGCTCGACAGCCTCGGCGTAGGCCACCGAGTGGGCGCAGCCGCAAATACCGCAGATACGGTCGGCAAGGAACGTCACGGCGTCATAGTTCAGGCGCGTCTCGGCGACCTTCTCCATGCCGCGGTGCACGTAGAACAGGCGGTAGTCGGCGTCGACGATCGTCTCGCCCTCCACGAACAGGCGGAAGTGGCCGGGCTCGTCGGAGGTAATGTGCAGCGGACCCATGGGGACGAGCGTAGTCTCCTTGCCCTTGGTGTCGGCCAGGAATTCGTAGTTTTCCATGTCGCTCGCGGGGGCGGGGCGGAAACGGTAATCCATCGAATCCTTGCGCAACGGGTACAGCCCGCTGGGCCAATCGTCGGGAAGCACCAGGCGACGGCGGTCGGGCAGACCCTCGGGAATCAGGCCGAACATATCGCGCAGCTCGCGCTCGCCCCACACGCAGGCGGGGACAAACGGGGTCACGCTCGGGAACGTCATCTTGGCGGGGTCGACCTCGGCACGGACGGTCACCCAGCCGGGGTCCTCGCCCTCCATGGAGATGACGTAGTACACGGCGTAACGGCCGCATAGGCTGCGCTCGTCGTTGCCGACAATCACGGGAATCCAGCCGTAGCGCTCGTAGTACAGGTAGTGGACGGCCTCGGGCAGACGGTCCAGCTTGACGGTGATCGTCAGCTGGTCCTCGCACTGCCATTCGACCTTCTCGATAGCGCCCGGCACTGCGGCGCGCAGGGCCTCGACGTGGCTTTCGCAACGACGAGCGTAGTCCTTCTTTTCAGGTTCTGCCATGGTGCTAATTCACCTCGCTTGTCTTGGTCTGGGAACTGAACACCATGCGGTAGAGAGGAGCCTCGTGGAGCTCTTCGACGCTCTGGTTCAAAACGACGGACGTTGCATCCTCGACGCCGCTCGTGATGGCGACCGGGGTGGCGATACCGAACCACATGACCACGATCGCGAGGGCGATCTCGGGGATGATCATAAGGGCGGGCACCTCGTGGCGCTTCATGCCCTCGGGCGCCTTGCCGAAGATGGACTTGAGCGCGATGCCGGTAAGGGCAAAGTACACGCCGGTGAGGCCAATGGCCACGAGCACGACCACCCAGATGGGACCGGACTGGATGCCGGCCACGAAGGTGAGGAACTCGGAGATGAACAGGGCGAACGGCGGGAAGGCGGCGAGCGCAAGCAGAGCGATGATGGTGAGCGCTGCCGTGACGGGAGCGATCTCGACGACGCCCTTGATCTTGTTCAGGTCGCGGGTGTGGTAGATGTGCTGGATGTTACCGGCCATGCAGAAGGCGAGCGCCTTCGTGAAACCGTGGAAGATGCAGTGCAGCAGGCAGGCGGCGATACCGAGCGGACCACCGATACCCAGGCACAGCGCGACCACGCCGACGTTGTCGACGGAGGAGTACGCGAAGCGGCGCTTGATATCGTCCTGCTTAAAGATGCACAGGGCGGCCACCAGGATGGACAGCGTGCCCAGGATGAGCAGGAGCGTACGCGGATAGGTGTCGCCCACCGTGATGATGGACAGGGAGTAGAAGCGGATGATCACCAGCATGGCGCACTTGAGCAGCACGCCCGAGAGCAGCGCGGAGACCGGGCTCGGAGCCTGGGAGTGCGCGTCGGGCAGCCAAGTGTGCATGGGGAACAGGCCCGCCTTGGTGCCGAAGCCGATGACGATGAACGCGAACGCGAGGCGCACGAGCATCGGGTCGAACTGGTCGGCGTAGGGCATGATGGAGGTGAGGAAGGCGGCCTCATGCGCGTTGGGCATGATATCGGCGGCGTTCGCGTAGATGAGCAGCGTGCCGAACAGGCCGAAGGCCACACCGGCGGTGCAGACCATCGCGTACTTCCAAGACGCCTCGAGCGCCTGCTTGTTCTTGTAGATGCCCACGAGGAACACGGTCGACAGCGTAGTGGCCTCGACCGCCGCCCAGGTGAGGATGATGTTGTTGGACAGGCAGGCGAGCAGCATCGTGAAAACGAACAGGCTAAACAGCGCGTAGTACTGCTTGGTGCGCTCGGCCGGCATGGTCTTCTCCTTGATATCGATCTTGATATAGGAGATGGAGTACACGCCGGTGATGAACCCGATGATGCCTACCAGAAGGACGAAGATCGACGAGAGCGAATCGAGATGGAGCCACAGGCCCAAAGCGTCGATATTCTGCCCGCTCGAGAGCATGGTTCCCGCGGTGACGACCGAAAGGACGAGGGTCGCCGCGACGGAGATGGTGTTGAGCCCCGCAAAGACACTGTAGGACGTCGTCTTGGGGAGCGCAGCCATAATCAGGGAGAACACGAGGGGACAAGCGAGCAGGGCGACCGTCAGCATTGAAACATCCATGGCCTACCCCTTCAATTCGGTCAGGTCGTGGGAGTCGAGCGACTTGGTGTCGTTCCAGATCCTCACGACGACGGCGGACATGATGATGACGGCGAAAATGGCGTCGGTGGCGATGCCGATCTCGATGATCTCGGGGGCCGTGGGCGCGAGCAGGGCGAGCGTCACGTGGCTACCGTTCTCCATAAGGCAGTACCCGAAGATTTGCTTGAGGATGTTGCGCTGGGAGATGATGCACGTGAGGCCGACGAAGAAGTGCGCGAAGCTGATGGCGAGGGCCGGAGTAGCCACCTCAGCGGTGGGCAGGCTCAGGCGCGTGACCACCGCGAAGCAGATGGCCACCTCCAGACCGGTGAGGATGATGGTCCAGGCCGGCTTGACGGAGGAGGTCAGCGTGCTATCGGCAGGCGAACCCATCTTTTTGTAGGCACGGTTGAGAATGAACGGAACGAGGATCACCTTGGTGACGAAGGCCGACGCGGCCCACATGAGAAGCTCGGTGGCACCGGTGGTGAGGCCCAGGGTGAGCAGCACGCCCACCAGGACAACCGACTGGATCGCGTACCACTTGATGGCGGACGGGATGGTCTTCGAGACGACCACCATGGTGGAGGTCACGATCAGAAGACCGCCCAGGATATTGACTAACGAATAACCCATGTCCTACCTCCTAACCCATCCAACTAGAGGACAGAGGACCGGCGACGACGACCATGATCATGAGGACGACGAACACGAACGCCATGGCGCGCGGAAGGGGCTGGCCGGCGGCCACGGTCTCGCTCGGCTCACCGGGCAGGACCTTACCCATCCAACGCAGGAACCATGCGAAGGTGGCGACGGTCTCGACGACCATGACGCACACGAGGACGAAGATGACCGTGTTGGAAGCACCAACCGCGAAGCCACCGGAAATAATCTGGAACTTGGAGAAGAACGTGCTCATGGGGGGCACGCCGGCGATTGCGGTCGCGGCGACCGCGAAACCCACGCCCGTGACCGGGTACTTCTTCATGAGGCCCTGGATCTTGGGCAACATACGGGTTCCCAGCGTGAAGCTGAGGGAGCCGGCGATGAGGAAGAACAGGGTCTTGGTGAACGCGTGGTTGAAGATGTGCTCGACGGCGCCGTTGAACGCCATTTGGCTTCCGAACACGGAGAGGCTCAGGCCGAAGAACACGTAGGCGAGCTGCGCGATCGTCGAGAAGGCGAGCAGGCGCTTCATATCCTTCTGGGGCAGATACATGAGGAAGCCGAAGAGCATGGTCACGACGGCGTCGATGATGGCGACCCAACCGACGATCTCGGGGATATCGCCGGCGCTCGCAAGAGCGCGGGCGAACACGCACACGCCGACCTTAACCATAGACGCGCCATGGAGGTAGGCGGAAACGGGCGTGGGGGCCTCCATTGCGGAGGGCAGCCACATGTAGAGCGGGAACTGGGCGGACTTGGCCCAAGCGGCGAACAGGATGAGCAGCAGCACGACGGTCTTCATACCGGAATCGAGCTGGGAGATCGCGCTCAGCGCGAACGTGCCGGTTCCGGCGAACAGGAAGGCCGCGCCGATGTAGAGTCCCAGAGCGCCGATGTGGGTGATGATGAGTGCCTTCATACCGGCCTTCTTGGCCGTGGGCGTCATGTAGTAGCTGATGAGGCCCCAGGAGCACACGCCGGTGATCTCGAAGAAAACGAGCTGGCCGACGATGGTGGAGCTGTAGGCGAGACCGGCCATGGCGCCGATGAACGTGGAGAAGTACACGTAGAAGCGACGACGGGGCGCGTCGGGATGCTCCTTGTTCTTATCGCTCATATACGGGAACGAATAGATGACGACGAGCAGACCGATAGCGACGAACGCGGGTGCGAGCAGCGTGCTCATCCGGTCGAATATGAAGCCCATAACCAAGGTCTGACCCATACTCGCCCAGGTTACATCGACCGCGTTCATGCCGTTTCCGGCAAACGTCGCGGCCAAGCCAACGGAAGCGACCGTGGCGATGCCGCCGGCAAAGGCGCAGATCCATTTAGCGTAGGGACGCGGCAGCATGACGATGAGCAGGGAGCCCAGCATGGGGACGGCGATTGCCACCATGGCAAAGAGGGACAAGCTCGATTCGATTGACATAGTTTCTCCCTTCTCCCTACACGCCTACGACGACGAAGACGAACGCGAGGACCGCGATGCCGACGACGGCCCAGGTCTGGTTACCGAGCACCTTGAAGCGCGAACGGGAAACGGAGTTCTCGAGCACGCCGCAGACGACGAAATCGACCAGGCACTTGACGAGGAAGACGACGGCGCCCACGAGAGCGGTGACGCCGATGGTCGCGGGCTCTCCCCAGGGGATGAAGATGGAGGTGAACCAAGCGACGACCACGACCTGCTTCATGCCCATGGCGAGCTTCATCATGGCCAGGGACGGGCCGGAGAGCTCGGCGAGCGGGCCCTCCTGGAGCTCCTGCTCGGCTTCGGCCTGATCGAACGGAAGCTTGCCGAGCTCCATGTAACAGGCGGCCGCGAAGGCGACGCCAGCGAGGATAACGGCGACGACGCTCGAGACGTTGCCCGTAACGATGTGCTGGCCCATGGTCGCAATGTCCGTGGAGCCGCACACGATGGCGACGGTGAACAGCGCGATGAGCATGGACGGCTCGATGAGCACGCTCATGAGCAGCTCGCGGATACCGCCGAAGCCCGCGTAGGCGTTGGAGGAATCCACGCCGGACAGTGCGAAGAAGAAGCGGGACAGCGCGAGCGCGTACATGATGGTGATGGCGTCACCAAAGACGGGCATGGGGCTCTCGAGCGTGAACATGGGCAGACCCATGGCGAGCATGAACGACACCGCGAGGAACAGCGGCGGCATGATGCGCAGCACGAAGCTCGAGTCGGAACTCACGGACTCGGGACGCGCCATGAGCTTCGCGAGGTCCCGGTAATCCTGAAGGATGGACGGACCGCGGCGATTGTGCATCTTCGCGCGAATCACACGGGCGAGGCCGGAGAAGAAGGGCGCGACCAGCATGACCACGAGGCCCTGCGCTATCGCAAGAACGATGTTCATAATATCCTCTCCCCTCTCTAGACCATGACCACGGCGAGCACGAGGAAAACCACGAGCGCCGCGACGATGTAGCAGATGTATACGGAGTAGTTGCCGCCCTCGATCTTGGAGGCAAGGCCGGCCAGCTTGTCGGCACCCTCGCTCGGTGCATCGACCAGGAAACGGTCGGGCAGGGGCTCGACGCCCTGGGCGACACCGGTGAGCTTCTGGAACACGTGCGCGATGGACCAGCAGATCTTGGTGCATACCTCGCGCAGGGTGTAGAGCGGGCCCATGAAGAGCTCGACGTCGGACGCGAAGCTCGTGGCGACGACGGGCATGTGCTCGTTGGGCTCGTAGCCGCACGCCCAAGGGTCGGTCTTCTTAGCGGGGGCCTTGGTGCCGAGGCAGAACCCCAACACGAACGCGAGGCCGGTGAGGACCACGAGCGCGATGGCGATCGCGGGGGTGGAGGTGGCGGCACCGGAAATCTCGTTCACCAGAGACACGCCCGAGGTGGCCGTGACGGCGGAGCCGGCAAGCACGCTCTGGGCGACGTCGCCCAGAACCGGGGCGATGACGGGAGAGCCGATTCCCAGCACCACGCAGATGGCCGCGAGGAGCATCTGCGAGAACAACATCGGAGCCGGGGACTCCTTGGCGTTCGCAGCCTCCTGGGAACGCGGGCTGCTCGCGAACGAGACGCCGTAGGCCTTCACGAAGCACGTAACGGCCAGGGCACCGGTGATGGCGAGCGCGGCCGCGGAGGCGACGGCGAACACCATGACGACCGGGTCGGAGAGCGTCGAGATGTTGAACAGGGACTGGTAGGTGAACCACTCGGAAACGAAGCCGTTGAGCGGCGGGATGGCCGAGATGGCAAGAGCGCCGATGAGGAAGCAGACGGCCGTGACCGGCATGCGGCGGAACAGACCGCCCATCTTCTCCATGTTGCGCGTACCCGTGGCATAGAGCAGGGAGCCCGCGCCGAGGAACAGCTCGCCCTTGAACATGGCGTGGTTGAGCGTGTGGTAGAGGGCGGCCATGAGCGCGATCGTCGCGATGACGTCGTTGCCCAGGGCGTGCGCCGTCATGGACGCGCCGACACCGAGCAAGATGATGCCAATGTTCTCGACGGAGTGATAGGCCAGCAGGCGCTTGATGTCGTGCTCGTGGAGGGCGTAGACGACGCCCAGGACCGAGGAGATGGATCCAAAGACCAGGACCATGAGGCCCCACCAGAGTTGGACGCCCGAACCCGCGAGCAGGTCGAGACCGACCTTGAGGATTCCCAGGATGCCGATCTTGATCATGCCGCCGGACATGAGGGCGGACACGTTGGACGGCGCCTCGGGGTGCGCCTGGGGCAGCCAGGAGTGCAGCGGGATGATACCGGCCTTCGCGCCAAATCCGAAGAACGCGAGGACGAAGCACGCGGAGGAGACGGCGGGTCCAAAGTCATGCGTACGGAAATCACTGAAGCTGAAGGAACCGCCCACGCCGTTGGTCATGAGCAGGAAGCTCGCCATGATAAGGACAAAGCCCACGTGCGCGATGACGAAGTAGAGCCAACCGCCCCTAATGGAGTTCTTGTTCTCCTCGATAACGACAAGGAAGTAGCTCGTAAGGGACATGAGCTCAAAGGCGACCAGGAACCAGAACACGTTGTCGGCGGTGATGACGAGCATCATCGAGGCGACGAAGGTGTTCATGAAGAAACCGGCGCGCCCGACCTTGCCCGGGTACTCATCGAAGTAGGACAGACCGTAGATGAAGCCCGCAAAGGCGAGGATTGAGATGAGGACCACGATCAGGCCCGCAAGGCCGTTGAGCAAGAGCTCGAGACGGGCGAACGGGAAAAGGAAGACCGTGTTGAGGGACGAAACGTCGCCAAGCACGGCCTCGAGGCCCGCGATGAACGACAGCACGGCCGCGACGGCACCGATAAGGCAGCCGGCGGTCTTGGCGGCGTTATCGGCCTTGATCAGCAGAACCGAGGCGAGCGCACCGATGCACGAGACGGCAAGCGATGCGATAAACAGCGTCATGCTATCCATTGTTTACGCTCCCTTCTGCTTTCTCGGACAGGCCCTGGGCCACAGCGGTAACGTCGACGACCGGACCGTTTTCGATCGAGCGCAGGCGCTTGGCCTCGTCGAGCTCGCGATCGGCCGCGCCGCCCATGACGGTCAGCGCCTTGGTGGGGCACGCCGCCACACAATGCGGGCCGTCCGGATCGAAGGCGCACAGGTCGCACTTCACAGCGCAGGTGTACTGGCCGGGAGCCCACGTAAGCAGGCTGCTCAGGGACTTAGGATACGAAGGCGTCGGATCGCACATGCCTGCGACACCGGCGATAGACGTGCCATCGGGATGGATGGCTCCGAAGGGGCACGCGATTGCGCACAGCCTGCACCCGATGCACTCCTGCTCCTTGACGTGGATGCGGTCGCCATCGTGCTCGATGGCATTCACCGGGCAAACCTCGGCGCAGGGGGCACCCTCGCAATGGTGGCAGGCAAGGGCGGCCGAAATACCGCCGGTCTTCACGAGCGCCAGGCGCGGCGTATCCTGAAGACCCTGCATCCGGTGGGCGTCGGCACAGGCGGACTGGCATGTTCCGCAGCCGATGCACCTCTCCGGGTTGATGTCGATGAAGCGGTTCATCCCCACTTCCTTTCAAAATAACGGGCCGGGCTCCCGAACGTACGGGACGCCCGGCCCAAAAAGCCAACGAGAACGGGACTACACGATTTGGTTCACGTGCGTCTCATCGTCGAACTTGGCGGCGCCGGGCTCAACGTCCTGAGGAGCGGCGGCGTCCACCAGAGCCTGCTTGAGCTCGGTGTACTGACGCTCGACCTCGCCCTCTGCCCAGACCTGGTCGGCAATGGCGTCGACCTGGCAGGCGGAGAACTTGTCCTCGGGCGTATGCGAGACCGGGTCGACCTTGTGAATGGTCAGCTCGTTGCACTTGCCGATCCACCACTGGTAGGTCATATAGACCGTGCCCTTGTTGATACGGTCGCTCACGTCGGCGCGGCTGTATACCTGGCCGCGGCGGCTGTGGATCGAGACGATGTCGCCGTTCTTGATGCCGCGCGCCTCGGCGTCCGCGGGATTCATGCGGACAAAGCCGGGCTCGTCGGCAAGCAGCGCCAGCGTCTTGCAGTTGCCGGTCATCGAGCGGCAGCTGTAGTGGCCGACCTCGCGGACGGTGCACAGGATGAGCGGGTACTCATCATCGGGAAGCTCGGAGGGCGCCTCCCAGTCGTGCGCCATCAGGTTGGCGCGGCCGTCCTTGGTGGTGAACTTGCCACCAGCGAACATGTCGGGCGTACCGTGGTCGTTCACATCGGTACTCTTGACGGGCCACTGAGCGTAACCGCCCTCGGGAGCCATCTTCTCGTAGGTCGCGCCCACAAAGTTGGGGCACAGGCTAATGCACTCGTTCCAGATCTGCTCGGTGTTGTCGTAGTGCATGGGGTAACCCATGCGCGTAGACAGATCCGCGAAGATCTCCCAGTCGTGACGGCACTCGCCCTTGGGCGGAACGGCCGCGTCAAAGTGCTGGAAGCTACGGTCGGATGCGGTAAAGACACCCTCGTGCTCGCCCCAAGAGGTAGCGGGCAGGATGACGTCGGCGAGCATGGTCGTCTGCGTCATAAAGATGTCCTGGCAGATGAACAGATCCAGCTCGGAGAGCGTCTTGCGCATACCGGCCGAATCGGGCTCGGTCTGCACCGGGTCCTCGCCGTAGTTGTAGAAGCAGTGCACCTTGCCCTCGTCGACCAAGTGGCCCAGGTCGGTGAGCTTGTAGCCCTCCTCGAGCGGGAGCTTTTCCTCGGGCACGCCCCAAGCCTTGGCAAACTTGGCACGCACTGCCGGGTCGGTGACTTTCTGGTAGCCAGGGTACAGGTTGGGCAGCATGCCCATATCGCAGGAGCCCTGGACGTTATTCTGGCCGCGCACGGGCGCGAGGCCGGAGTTGGGTTTGCCGATCTGGCCGGCAACGCAGGCGATGGAGGCGATGGTGTGCACCGTCTTCAGGTTCTGCTTCTGCTGGCATACGCCCATGCCCCAGCCAATGATGGCAGAGGGCTTCGCCGTGGCGTACATCTCGGCAGCTTGGTGGATCAGCGCGGGCTCGACACCCGTGATGTCCTGTACGGATTCGGGAGTGTAGTTCTTGATGGTCTCCCACCACTCGTCAAAGCCGTTCGTATGCTCGGCGACGAATTCCTTGTCGTAGAGGCCATCGTTGACCAAGCAGTTGGCAAAGGCGTTGAGGAACGCAACATTGCAACCGTTCTTGATCGGAAGGTAGAGATCAGCGATACGCGCGGTTTCGATATGGCGCGGGTCGGCGACGATGATCTTGCAACCCTTTTCTTTGGCTCGCACGATACGCCTTGCGACGATGGGGTGCGAATCGGCAGGGTTATAGCCGAAGAGGAAAATGCAGCCCGCATCCTCCATACCGGGGATGGAGCATGACATGCAACCTGAACCAACCGTGTCCATCAGACCGAGGACAGTAGGGCCGTGTCAAGTACGGGCGCAGTTGTCCACGCTGTGGGTGCCGATGCACGCACGCGTAAACTTCTGCATGACGTAGTTCGCCTCATTGCCGCCGCCTCGCGAAGAGCCGGTGGTCATGACAGCGTTAGGACCATATTCGTCAATTATGGCCTGCATCTTAGATGCGGTGAAATCCAGTGCCTCGTCCCAGCTTACGCGCTCAAGATCCGCGCCCTTAGTGCGGCGGATCATCGGGTGCAGTACGCGAGGAGTCAAGATCTTGGTGTCGTTGATGAAGTCGTAGCCGCTCATGCCCTTAAGGCACAGCTCGCTCTGGTTGGTGATGCCGTTGAGCGGTTCGGTACCCACGACCTGGCCGTTTTGGACCAAGAGGTTAAACTGGCAACCGGCGCCGCAATACGGGCAGATCACTTTATGCTTCTCCATGACACCCTCCTTCCTTTCTCTGCTACCGATTAATCGGTACGTATTTGACAATCGTTGGGCTTGTATGGCCGCCCGCCTACGCCTCGTTTTCGATGGTGGCGCGGGCACGCTCGGCAGTCAGCTCCGCCAGGCGTTCCTCGTCTACCAGGGTGAGGCCCTTGGTCGGGCACGCCTCGGCACACGCCGGACCGCCGGGACGGTCCACGCACAGGTCGCACTTGAGCACGAAGCTCTTGGTCTGCGAACCCACGCGCACGTCGCCCATCAAGACGGGGACCTGCGTGGTCGCCACGCTCACGGCGCCAAAGGGGCAGGCCATGACGCAGCTCTTGCAGCCGATGCAGTTGTCCTCGTTGACGCCGATACGATGGTTCTTTGGATCAAAGAACAAGGCGCCCGTGGGGCAGGCCTTGGCGCACGGGGCATCCTCGCAGTGATGGCAAGCCACCGGTGCGGAGATCTCGTAGGTGCGCGTCACGCGCAGGCGCGGCGCGGCGATGTTGCCGGGGATGTCGTGCGCCTCGATGCACGCCACCATACAGGTTTGGCACCCAATGCAGCGTGAGGAATCGGCTACGACTCGTTTATTGCCCATGTTGTTCACTCCCTCCTGAATCCCATGCCGGAGAGACCCTGTCGACGTTGCCCCAAGCCGCCCGTGGCCTGGCATCGGCGTATCGAATGCATGCGGCGAAACAGGCACTCGGTAGAATTTCTCCAACGGTATACAGGTTGAATATACGCAGTTGCAGGGGGCAAACTTGAGCCTAAGCCCTGCAATACGGGTGTATTGCAGGGGTTTTGGCAGGTTGGAATTATTCTCGATAGGATATAAAGGTGAGTGTATTACACGCGTACGTTCGAGAGAGATTTCACGCCCGCTTCTAAAGGATGTAGTACGTTTGTAATATTGTTCACACTCAATTACTCGAGTGCAATAAAGTAGTCGTTATAAAATTGGCTATTATTAGCCGATACTGTATTTGACTATTCATATTGCCCGCTCATTAAGGGAGGCCAGTGATGTCATCGACTCAAAAACGAGCCATCCTGCAGGTGCGCATTCGCGA